>JBBIPU010000146.1:9196-10256 GCA_037442685.1 Draconibacterium sp.
ACAGAATACTCCTGATTTCAGCATCCCCCGATTGACCATTTACTCCTTCAACAGGCCTTTTGTTCAAATCGTTTCGAATTGCATGCCAGTTATTTTCCTCAAGGCATTTTCCAAGATAAATTTTCCGGATTAATGCGGGAAGAACATGTGACTTTTCCAAATCGTAATTATCGTTTGGTCCATAAAGATTGGTTGGCATTACAGATATAAAATTGGTACCATACTGAATATTGTAGCTTTCGCACATTTTAATACCGGCAATCTTGGCTATTGCATAAGGTTCATTGGTGTATTCAAGCGGACTTGTCAGCAGACAATCCTCAGGCATGGGTTGGGGTGCATTTCCGGGGTAAATACATGTACTTCCAAGAAAGAGAAGTTTCTTAACACCATGTTTATATGACTGATGAATAATATTATTCTGTATCATCAGATTCTCGTAAATGAACTGTCCTCTGTACGTATTATTGGCTACAATACCACCAACTTTTGCCGCAGCCAGAAAAACATATTCAGGTTTCTCAGATTTAAAGAAATTATCCACTGCTGCAGAATCCATGAGGTTAAGTTCATCAATCGTTTTCCCCAACAAATTAGTGTAATCCTTTAATTGAAGATTCTTCCAGATTGCAGAACCCACCAGACCCGTATGACCGGCTATATAAATTTTCGAGTTTTTATCCATTGAACCTCATTCAAAATAGTTTAATGTCCGATATCCACCATCACGCAACCAGGCATCTTTTTTCATTAAAGCAATGTCGGAATGAATCATGTCTGATATTAAGCCTTTTAAATCGTATTTTGGATTCCATCCCAGTTTTTCTCTTGCTTTAGTTGCATCACCTATTAAAAGTTCAACCTCTGTGGGCCTGAAATACTGGGCATCCACTGCTACGAGTGGTTCCCCGTTATATTTTGAAGGATAATTGTTTTGAACCCGGTTTCTCAGATTTTCCAGGTACTGTTCTCCGACCCGGGCAATAAACTGCTTTTCACTAATGCCGGTAAGGTAACCTTTTTCGTTCTCATTCTCACCTCTGAAAGTAATTTCCAATCC
>JBBIPU010000147.1:0-6134 GCA_037442685.1 Draconibacterium sp.
TGGTTACCCGGTGCAGAGTTTCAACTTTCTGGCCGGGGTAAGTTATTCGTTTTAAATGTTAAATTATCGGAAAAAACAGGTTGCTGATTTTTCTTTTAAGATTTTGATAAATATCTGTAATAGTGATAATTACAAAGTTAATATTTTGTTGAAAAGTTAACTTAACATAGAGGTTAAAAACGCACCTGCTTCGGTTAATTTTACTATATTTGCACGGTTATTTTAAAAAGCATTTTAAGCATTGTTAAATATCTGAAAATCAAATAGTTTCCTGTTAGAAAGCCAAAACAGCTTTTCCAATCCGGAAACTATTTTATTTTGTAAAAACTGAACGATTCAATAATAAAGATTACAGAGAATGAGTGAAATAGAAAAAGATGCAGCAGGAGGAGGAAACGGGAATTATTCAGCCGACAGCATTCAGGTACTCGAGGGTTTGGAAGCGGTGAGGAAGCGTCCGTCGATGTATATTGGCGACACCAACGAAAAAGGGCTCCACCATCTGGTTTATGAAGTGGTTGACAATTCAATCGATGAAGCGCTGGCAGGTTATTGTAAAATTATCGATGTTACAATTCATGCCGATAATTCGATCACTGTTACCGACGACGGAAGGGGAATCCCCACCGAAATACATACCAAAGAAAACAGATCGGCACTTGAAGTTGTTATGACGGTTTTGCATGCCGGTGGAAAATTTGATAAAGATTCATACAAAGTGTCAGGCGGATTACACGGCGTTGGCGTATCGTGCGTGAATGCGCTTTCTTCGCATTTAAGAGCCGAAATTCATCGTGACGGAAAAGTCTGGGAGCAGGAATATGCTTTTGGCAAACCTTTGTATGCGGCAAGAGTTATCGGCGAATCGGATAAAACAGGCACCATTGTCAGTTTCAAACCCGATGATACTATTTTCCTTACAACGGTTTATAAATACGAAATTCTTACTGCCCGACTCCGCGAACTTGCTTTCCTTAATGCGGGGATACAACTCTCAATTACCGACGAGCGGGAAAAAGAAGAAAATGGAAGTTTCAAAAAGGATAGTTTTTATTCCACTGCAGGTTTAAAAGAATTTGTGGAATACCTCGATGAAACAAGGGTCAGGCTGATTGACGATGTAATTCATATTGCATCCGACAAAACCGGTATTCCTGTTGAAATTGCGCTTCAGTACAATACTTCTTATTCCGAAAATATTTTTTCATACGTCAACAATATCAATACTATTGAAGGCGGAACGCATTTAACAGGATTCAGGCGTGGATTGACACGTACCTTGAAAAACTATGCCGATCAGTCAGGGATGCTTTCAAAGCTGAAATTTGATATCAGCGGTGATGATTTCCGCGAAGGATTGACAGCAGTGATTTCGGTTAAAGTAGCTGAACCACAGTTCGAAGGACAGACAAAAACAAAATTGGGTAACTCAGAAGTAAGCGCCCACGTGGACCAGGCAGTCAGCGACATGCTGAAAAATTATCTGGAAGAAAATCCAAAAGATGCCCGAACCATTGTAAACAAGGTGATTCTTGCAGCCCAGGCACGTCATGCAGCCCGAAAAGCCCGCGAAATGGTGCAGAGAAAGAATTCGCTTACCGGTGGCGGACTTCCCGGAAAATTAACCGATTGTTCGGAAAGAGATCCTTCAATGTGCGAGATATTTCTTGTTGAGGGAGATTCGGCAGGTGGTACAGCCAAACAAGGCCGCGACCGCAGGACACAGGCAATATTGCCTTTGCGGGGAAAAATTCTGAACGTTGAAAAAGCAATGATGCACAAAATACTTGAAAACGAGGAAATCAGGAATATTTTCACAGCACTCGGCGTGACCATTGGTACAGCGGAAGATTCGAAAGCGCTGAACCTGGAAAAACTGAGATATCATAAAATCGTGATCATGACCGATGCCGATGTTGACGGAAGCCATATCTCGACTTTGATCATGACTTTCTTTTTCAGGTACATGAATGACCTGATCAAGGAAGGATACCTGTACATTGCAAATCCGCCGCTTTATCTTGTAAAAAAAGGCAAAAAAGAATCTTACGCATGGAACGACCAGCAGCGGATTCAGCTTATTAATGAATGGGCCGACGGAAATGAAAGTTCGGTGCATGTGCAGCGTTACAAAGGTTTGGGCGAAATGAACGCTGAACAGCTTTGGGAAACCACCATGAATCCCGAGAAACGTACCCTGCAGCAGGTTACCATTGAAAATGCCGCCGAAGCTGACCATATTTTCTCGATGCTGATGGGTGACGATGTTCCGCCTCGCCGGAAATTCATCGAAGAACACGCCACTTATGCAAATATTGATGCGTAAGAAAGTTCGGTGTTTAAAGTTTCAGGAAATAAACACAAGGGCTGTCCGATGACAGCCTTTTTTATTCCTTATTTTGCATATATTTGTACAGAATTTTGTACATAAAATTACAATCATGATTACAACAACACTTTCTGATTTCAGAAAAGACATAAAAAAATACCTTGACAGCGTTACAAAGAATTACGAAACGCTGATCATCAACAGGGGCAAAGACAGTGGAGTGGTAATTATTTCGTTGGAAGAATACAATTCATTAAATGCCACTCAACATGAATTATCTTCAAAACTGAATGAAGCCAGGCTTGACTCTGCAATCGAAAAGCTGAAAAAAGGACAATCATTTGAACATAATCTGGTTGAAGAATGAAACTCATTTTTGTTGACGAGTCGTGGGAAGACTATCTTTACTGGCAAAAGAACGACAAAAAAATGCTTTCAAAAATCAATGAAATTCTGAAAGATATTTCGCGTAATCCTTTCTCAGGGATTGGAAAGCCAGAAGCATTAAAATACAAATACAAAGGATTCTGGTCGCGACGAATTGACAACGAACACCGGTTAATTTATCAGGTAAAAGAAGATGAAATTTTAATCGCCAAATGCAGGTTTCACTATGATTAACTACGTTTGAATTCAACAAAATAAAAATACATCACATCACAAGAAAATAAAAATGAATATTTGCGTTTTTTCGTCTTCAAGCAATGCAATAAATAACATGTACTTTTATGAAGCTGAGGCACTTGGAAAAGTTATCGGTGAGCGTGGACATACATTGATCAATGGCGGGGCAAATGTAGGTTTAATGGAAGCTGTTACTATTTCGGCAGGTAAATGGGGTGCCAAAACAATCGGAATTATCCCTGAACGGCTGATCGAACGGTCGCTGGCCTCAGAAAACTCGCATGAAGTAATTGTAACTCCTGACATGCAAATCAGAAAAGCCAGGATGCGCGACATTTCCGATGCCTTTATTGCACTGCCCGGTGGTTTTGGAACACTGGAAGAAATACTTGAAGTAATTACTTTACGACAGCTTTCGTACCATACCAAACCTATTGTTTTCATCAATACAAATAATTATTTCGATTATCTTTTTAAACAATTTGAGGTAGCTTACCACGAAATGTTTGCAAAACATATTTACAGAGAACTCTATTTTGTTGCCAAAAACTCAGAAGAAGCTGTGGAACATATCGAAAACTACACACCGGTGGAACTCGACTCCAAATGGTTTCAGGTTCCTGAAAAATAGGGGACTACACCCAGGCTGACAAAATTTCATCGTTCTTCTGATTTAGATTTAACTTTACAACAAAACCAAAGTCTATTTGTTAAAAAATCGAAAATGAACTTATCTGTGATCATATTCGTAAAACAGTGGCAGTAAAATTGCATCGGGGTTGCACCAGTGAAAATAAACAGTGATGAACATTTAATTTTAATGACATGAAAAATACAGGAAGAATCGGAATTACCTTTCTCTTTGTAATTGCAGGTGCTTTTATAGCTGTGTGGACATACAGCAAATTTTTCGATAAACCACAGATTGTAACAATTACAGAGAATCAACCTTTAAAATTTGCTACCTACTCAGCCGACAGTAATGCTGCACTACCTGATCTTACTTTTGCTGCAGAGAAATCAGTTCATGCAGTTGTTCATATTGCCACTCAGTCAGTCAGGGGTGGAGGATGGACAACCGGCAACCCGTTTTTCGATGAATTCTTTGGATTAAGGAACCAGCAACCCCAGGTTGCCCAGGGTTTTGGTTCAGGTGTCATATTATCCGATGACGGTTTTATTGTTACCAATAATCATGTGGTTGAAAATGCCCAGAAAATAAAAGTAATCTTAAACGACAAACGCGAATTTGAAGCCAGACTTGTCGGGACAGATCCTTCCACCGATATTGCGCTGCTAAAAATAGATGCCAAAAATCTCCCGTTTCTTACTTATGGAAACTCTGATGAATTAAAACTTGGAGAATGGGTTCTTGCGGTTGGAAATCCCTTTAATCTGACATCAACAGTCACTGCCGGAATTGTAAGTGCACTTTCTCGCAATCTCGGAATTAACGAGGATCAGTTATCAATCGAAGCGTACATTCAGACTGATGCAGCTGTAAATCCGGGAAACAGCGGAGGTGCTTTGGTTAACCAGCAGGGAAACCTGGTTGGTATAAATTCTGCAATCATGACACAAACCGGTTCTTACTCGGGCTATTCATTTGCCATTCCGGTAACCATTGTTAAAAAAGTTGTAAGCGACTTAAAACAATTTGGAGAGGTGCAAAGAGCCTTGCTTGGTGTAAACATCGGTGATGTGAATGCCGAAATTGCAAAGGAACTGAATCTCGACAAAGTTGAAGGCGTTTATGTTGGAGGCGTAACTGAAAATGGTGCTGCTAAAAGTGCCGGAATCAAAGATAAAGATGTAATTATACAGATTGAAAATACTCCGATAAAAACAAGTGCCGAATTACAGGAAAAAATAAGCCAGTACCGGCCGGGTGACAAGGTAAATATCGTGGTAATCCGCAACAGCGAAAAGAAACAATTTAATGTGACCTTACGTAACAAACACGGCGACACACAAGTGGTACGCGACAATAATCTGATTTTAGGGGGTGAATTCGAAGTTGTCAGCGATAAGGAAAAAGAAAAATTAGATATAAATAACGGTATAAAAATCACAAGATTAGAAAAAGGAAAACTCAAAACTTCCGGGATGAAGGAAGGTTTTATAATCACAAGTGTAAACAAAAAACCGATTTACGAAATAAAAGATTTTCAAAGAGAAATTAATAATTACCGTGGTGGCATTCTGGTTGAAGGAATCTATCCAAACGGAGAACAGGCATATTTTGTTTTTGGCGGGGAATAGCCTTTTCAGAATAAATTGCCTTAAATTATAATTAATACAAAACTTAAACAAATATTCTCTTTGATGGTTAAACATTATTGTTCTATATTTGCACGTTTTTTTAAGAAAAGTATATGAGACAGCTAAAGATCACAAAGTCAATCACTAACCGTGAAAGTGCCTCTTTAGACAAGTATTTACAGGAAATTGGAAAAGAAGAACTGATTACTGTCGAGGAAGAAGTTGAATTAGCACAGCGGATTAAAAAGGGCGATCAGGCTGCTTTGGAAAAATTAACACGGGCCAACCTGCGGTTTGTGGTATCGGTTGCAAAACAGTACCAGAACCAGGGTTTAAGCTTACCCGATTTAATTAACGAAGGCAATCTTGGATTGATAAAAGCCGCTGAAAAATTCGATGAAACCCGTGGTTTTAAGTTCATTTCCTATGCAGTCTGGTGGATTCGTCAATCCATTCTTCAGGCTCTTGCCGAACAGTCAAGAATAGTGCGTTTGCCATTGAACCAGGTAGGTTCTTTAAACAAGATCAACAAAGCATATTCAAAGTTCGAACAGGAACACGAACGTAAACCGTCGCCCGAAGAATTGGCCGATTCATTGGATCTTCCTGCTGATAAGGTGGCCGACACATTGCGGGTTTCCGGACGTCATGTTTCGGTTGACGCGCCATTTGTCGATGGTGAAGACAACAGTCTTCTCGATGTTCTGGTGAATAATGACTCACCAAACGCCGACCGCAGCCTGATCATGGAATCGCTTGCCAGAGAGATACACAGGGCTTTAGCTACATTGACAGAGAGGGAAAGTGACATTATCAGGTTGTTTTTTGGAATTGGATGCCAGGAAATGACACTTGAGGAAATCGGGGAAAGATTTGGATTAACCCGCGAAAGAGTGCGCCAGATCAAAGAAAAAGCAAT
>JBBIPU010000147.1:6234-10044 GCA_037442685.1 Draconibacterium sp.
ACCCGTAAAGTGTTTTTCAGAATTTTGTTATTCAATTCGCAAATACAACGTTTTATTTGCGATTACAATCGCAAAATCTTAAGTTACCAGGTTTTTTTACCGATAATTATTTATAATTTAAAAAATGCTTTTATGATCTTATTTCTTGCAGGTTTGCCTACATGATAAATTCCTCATAATTTCCGGGATGAACCACTGCAAATTCATGTTCAGGGTATGAATTTGAAAAACTTTTTGAAAGCGATACCTTTTTGTTTTTGTTCCATTTAATTTCATAGGCATAAAGTTTTCCGTCCCTCTCCTCAAGATAGTCAATCTTCTGCTGATCCTGTGTCCGCCAGAAATAATTATTTGCCCACACATTGTTATAATGCATGTACTTCTGTCTTTCACTGATTATGAAATTTTCCCACAATGCTCCCAAATCAGTCCTCAATTCCGGAATATTAAAATTTGCAATCAGTGCATTTCTTATTCCATTGTCAAAAAAATAAATTTTGCGGCCAAGTTTAAGTTCTTTCCTGAGGTTTCGACTAAACGCGGGTAACCGGAAAATTATGAAAGTCTGTTCGAGTAATTGGATGTATTTTTCAACGGTTTGGTTGTCCATTCCAATTAAATTCCCCAGATTGTTGTACGACACTTCGGAGCCGACCTGCAACGCCAGCGCCTGCAATAATTTTAATAATTTATCCGGCTTTTTAATCCCTTCCCACATTAAAATATCCTTATACAAATAACTATCAGTCAGTTGTTTTAATATTTCTTTTTCCTTTCCCGGATTTGAAACAATTTCAGGATAATAACCATAAACCAGCCGATGGGGCATTAACCGGTTTTCCTCCATAAATCCATGATATTGAACCATTTCTGAGAATGAAACCGGAAACAGTTTATATTCCCATTTCCGTCCGGTAAGCGGTTCGTTTATTTTGTTGGCCAAATCAAAGGAAGATGAACCAGTGGCAATAACTTTTACTTCAGGAATCTGGTCAATCATAATTTTCAGTTTCAAACCAATATCCGGAATACGTTGAGCCTCATCAATAACAACAAGCTCTTTTTCTGAAAAAACCACTTTCAACCTTGTTGATGAACTGTTTTCTAACAGCGCCAATGTATCTGTTTCATCTCCGTTTAGCCACAATATTTTTTCCCTTTCATTCACTATTTTTTTAAGTAATGTAGTTTTTCCAGTCTGCCTGGCCCCTAAAACAATTATTGCTTTTTTGTCTGACAGCCTTTTCGTAATTTCAGTTTCCAGTTTTCGAGTTATCATAAGTAAAATTTGCGATTGTAATCGCAAATATAACGTTATTTTTGCGATTACAATCGCAGAATATATACCTTTTACTAATACTATCTGAAATTCATGTTTAAATCGCCGGTTTGCATCCTGTAAATTTGAAAAGGTTTCAAAATCAGATTTTTATCGGCGGTTCGGCCGCCTGAACTTCGGGAGGGTAAACTACTGCACCCGATTCGGCGCATCCAGTTTACTGCACCAGGGTGGAGCGGATTCCAATCCGCGCATTCTGCGATTTCACTTTCGAAAACCGACGAATCGGAATTCGCTGCACCCGATTCGCAGTTCCCGGGGTGATGCGGTTTGTAACCGCATTATTAAAGCAAGAAATCGAAATCGAAAAACCGGAGGTTAAAAACCTCCGCACCCGATCAAAACTCAATAACTAACTGAACAGGCTTTGGAACTTCTTCAGCCTGAAAATTAGATAGCGTTAAACCCAGTAACCTGACTCCTTTTGAAAAACCGCCGCCTTTTTTCAGCAGCTTTTTACTTTCTGAAACAAACTGACTTTTTGACGAAAAATATCCCGGAATAGTGATACTGCGCGTGTGTTGTTCAAAATCGGCATATTTGAATTTTAATGTCAGCGTTTTTGCTTTCACTTCTGCCTTTTCAATTCTTCGCCAGACTTCGTCGGCTATCTGGAACAACTCTCTCTCCAAATCGGCAATATAAAAAAGGTCGGTTAAAAAAGTTTCTTCGGCACCGACCGATTTTCTTTCTCTTTCGGGTTCAATCTGCCGGTGATCCTCACCACGACAGATTTCGTAATAATAATTACCCGATTTGCCAAACATCCTGACTAACTCCAGACGATCAATCTTTTTAAGGTCACGCCCGTACCAGATTCCCAGTTTATTCAGCTTTTCAGCAGTAACTTTCCCAATACCAAAGAATTTTCGTATTTCAAGATTATCAATAAATTCCTGAGCCTGTTCGGGTGTCACCACAAAAATGCCGTTTGGTTTATTCACATCCGAAGCCACTTTTGCCAGAAATTTATTGTACGAAACTCCTGCAGAAGCAGTAAGTTTTGTTTCTTCAAGAATTCTGGTTTTTATCTCTTTCGCTATCAATGTTGCAGAAGGTTTCCCCTTTTTTGCATAAGTTACATCGAGGTAAGCTTCGTCAAGCGATAGCGGTTCTACCAAATCAGTATATTCAAAAAATATATCCCTGATTTTATCCGAAATTTCCTTGTAACGCGAAAAACGGGGAAAAACAAAAATCAGATCAGGGCATTTACGGATGGCAATTTTTGATGGCATTGCCGAGCGTACCCCGAATTTCCGGGCTTCGTAACTGGCTGCGGCTACCACTCCCCTTTCGCCTGCCCCGCCAACTGCAACAGGTTTTCCCCGTAATTCAGGATTATCCAGTTGCTCGACCGATGCATAAAACGCATCCATGTCGATGTGGATTATTTTGCGCGAATCTGAATCCAAAACAGTTAAATTTTAAAGATTCTCTTTTGTGTTTGACTCAGTTTAAGGAAATCATAAATAGTGTGTTTTCCCATCTGCTTTCAATTTATCAACCACTTTTTTGATTTCTTCGGCTTTGCTTCGTTTACAAACTAGCAGTGTGTCGCCATCCTGCACTACAATCACATCGTCGAGGCCAACCAGTGCAATCACTCCTTTTTCGGCAAAAACATACGAATTGTGTGAGTCAACAACCACAGCTTCACCTGATACTGCATTTCCATTGCTGTCTTTTTCAGAATTCAGGTAAACCGATTCCCAGCTGCCCAGATCATTCCAAACAAAGTTACCTTCCACAAGATAAATATTCCGGGCATGTTCCATAATTCCATAATCAATTGAAATACCTTCGACTAAACGATACAGTTTGTCGATTGTTTGGTCAAAACCAGGTTGACCGATTTCAGCCTGAATTTTTCTTAAATCGGCATACAAAGCCGGTGCAAACTGTTTTACGGCAGCCAGAAAAACCGAAATTTTAAATATAAACAACCCACTGTTCCAGTAAAAACCGCCTTGTTCAAGATACCTTTTTGCAGTTGGCTCATTGGGCTTTTCTACAAATTTTTCCACTTTAAACTGACGGATTAATTCCTTTCCTGTAATTTCTTCTGCAGTTTTCACGTATCCGTAACCGGTTGCCGGATAAGCAGGTGTAATTCCGATGGTTACAATACCATCCTGTTCAACGGCAATTTTTACAGCGGCGAGAACAGTATCCCTGAAAAGCTCATCATTTTCGATAAGGTGATCAGATGGCGAAACAACCATCACTCCATCGGGGTTTTTCAATTCGGCAAACATGGCAGCCAACCCGATGCAAGGAAGCGTGTTTTTTCCCACCGGCTCGTAAATCAGGTTTTGCTTTGGAAGCATCGGTGTTTGTTCTTCCAGAACTTTCGACTGGTCCTTTCCTGAAACAATGTAGATTTTTTCTGTTTCCGTAAACATCGAAAATCGCCTAATGGTAGATTGTAACAACGATTCCTCACCAAAAATATTAAGATACTGTTTGGG
>JBBIPU010000148.1:0-9855 GCA_037442685.1 Draconibacterium sp.
TATCAAATCCCATGTTTCTTTAACATGTTTTTCTTCGGTGTTGGTTTGCCCGATGCTCATTCGCAGAACCACCTGTCCGTTTAGTTTTGTATGGGTAAAAAAGGCTTTTCCTGTTTGATTTACAGTATTCATCAGTTTCATGTTAAAGTCGTCGCCGGCCTTGTGACGGAAACAAACCAGGTTAAAAGGAGGTTCCACATACAATTCAAAATCTTCAGATTCTTTGATCCATCTGGTGAATTTCTGCGCTAATTCAATATGTTTTCTGATATGAAACTGCAACCCTTCAACGCCGTAATAACGAATAACAAACCAGAGCTTCAGCGAGCGGAAACGGCGGCCAAGCTGAACATGCCAGTCGCGGTAATCGAAAACTTCGCCCGATTCGGAGGCTTTATTCCGCAGGTATTCAGGAAGTATTGAAAAAGTGTTGATCAATTCCTGGCGGTTACCAACCCAAAAAACATCGCAGTCGAAATTGGTGAACATCCATTTGTGAGGATTGAAACAGTAACTGTCGGCCAGTTCCACACCTTTCATGAATTGCCTGAATTCGGGACAAAGCATGGCAGTACCCGACATTGCGGCATCAACGTGCAGCCAGCAGTTTTCTTTCCGGGCAATTTCACCGATTTCTGCAATCGGATCAACAGCATTTGAAGAGGTGGTTCCCAACGCTGCACAAATAAAGAAAGGTTGATAACCTTCAGATTTATCTTTCTGTATTTGTTCATCGAGCAGATCAACGCGCATGGCAAACTTTTCATCCACTTCTATCAATCTCAGGTTTTCGGTGCCGATTCCGGCAATTTTGATCGCTTTTTCAAGTGAGGAGTGGGTTTGTGTTGAAATGTAGGCTACCAGTTTATGCTGAATGCCGGATTGGTTCGACTGGAATTTTGTCGCTCTTTCCCGTGCTGCAATTACGGCAGTCAATGCCGAAGTTGACGCTGTATCCTGGATAACACCTCCGCCGGTTGAAGTTGATTTGAATTTTTCGGGCATTCCCATCATTTCGGCAAGCCAGTCTAAAACGCGGGTTTCGAGTTCGGTGGCGGCCGGACTGGTAGCCCAGATCATTCCCTGCACTCCCAATCCGGACGAAATCAGATCGCCTAAAATGGCAGGAAATGAAGTATTTGACGGAAAATATGCAAAAAATGAAGGTGATTGCCAGTGCGTGATTCCGGGCATAATTTTTTCGTCGATATCCTGCATCATTAATTCAATCGATTCACCCTGCTGCGGTGGCAATTGCGGAAGATTCGATTTTATTTCCCCGGGTTTTACCTGTGAAAGCACAGGATATTTTTCAATGTTTTCGTAGTAATCTGCAATCCAGTCGATGATTTTTTTCCCTTCAGCACGGAACTCTTCCGGCGACATGTGGTAGCTGTTCTTTTTCAATTCTGGCGTGTTTAATATTTGACGCTAAAATTATCAAAAATGGATTGAAGTTGCATTTCGTTTACCGAAATTCTGTCAACACGCGAAAGTGTTGGGCCGATGTACAAATAATCGATAAAGGTTTTCAGTTCCGGCTCAATTCCCTGCGCAACAATTATAACGCTGCCATCCACAGCGTTTTTCACCCAGCCGGTAATTTCCATCTCTCTGGCTTTTTGAACCACGAAATACCTGTATCCCACACCCTGAACCCGACCTGAGACGATGATTTCAAATTGTTTCATACACTGGCTTTTTCGATGTAATCGGTAAACCCTGATTTGGTTTCATTGAAATTTTTTGTGATTTCAACATCTGAAACCCGCAACTGAGACACTAAATCGAGTACTTGCCTGTGAATGTTTTCGCAACTTTCGAGCGAACGGTTTATCTGGCTTTGAATCACCCAGTCAAAAATCAGGTTGTCGAAAAAGTAATCGGCAAAAACTGAAAAAGAATCCATCTGAACGGATAAATCGCCATTATTTTCAAACTGAACATCAGAAAGTTCTCTTCTGAATTTTTTCAGCCAGACCTGAACATCGAGTACCGCTGACTTTGCTTCGTCAATTTTTGAATGTTTAACTGCGGTTGCAATAAGTCCTCCGCCAAGCATGTCAAAAGTTCCCCAGTTTTGTGCCTGATGAAGCGATTGAATTGCCACCGTCAACCCTTTGAGCGCCATTTCGCCTGCTTCAATTGCTTCGTTCAGTTCTTTTTTCTGAAGAAGCTGTTTTTCGAGTTTTGATTCGAAATTAATAAAACCGGCATCCTGTTTTTGTTTGAGTAAAGTGCTTTTTGAATTCAGAAAGTCGGTGTAGTTCTTTTCAGCATCGGCCAACCCGGCAATTCCCGATTTTATTCTTTCAATTTCTGATTCAAGCCGATTGATCTCGTTTTCACAATTTTCATACTTCAATTTTGCCGAAAGATATTCCTGTCGTTCCTTGTCGAGTTTTTCAACTTTATTTCCAAGAATACTGTAAAAAAGGGCAGTCAGTCCACCTTCTTCCAGTTTCTGCACATCTTCAAATTCTTTTTTAAGCTGAGATTTTAACTGCAGGAGTTTTTCCTTTAATTCATTGTAATCATTGAGCGCTTTTTGCAATTGAGATTCAAGTCGCTTTTTTTCTTCCGATTTCTCCTTTAACTGAAATAGTTCGTTCATTTAGTCAATTTGGTCTTTATTTTTTCTGGTTTAATGTTTTCAGCTACTTATTTTTTTGTAACAATCAGGTTTTTAAATGTCCCGTCGGAACCGTTTCCAACCCACAAACCGATTTTCCCTTTTTTAAACGAGCTTTTCATCTGAACTTCAAGACTTGGTTCGTTTGAATTTTCGACATAAACCATTACAGCAGGCCACTTTACTTCAACTTTTGCATGAAAAAAAGCGTTGGGATCGGGCACTGGATTCACTTTCTTTTCAAATTGTTCAGGAAAATCGGTGCGAAATTTTTGCCATGTAAATTCGGGATGACAAATGTATTGAACCGAATGTGAGGCCCTTTCAGGAATTTTAAAATTGAACGGGCGAAAATAAACTGCATTGTAAGTTGAATCATTTTGAATGTGAAATGCCACACCAACAAAACTTTGCTGCAACACATCCTTCCCTTTAACATCGAATTCAATTGTTCCGTTTTCAAACTCCAAATCCTGATAAACGGCAAGTCCATCACCAGGTTTTGAGTCAAGCATCAGGCTGTAAATCTTTCCTCGATCTTTCATTATAAAACCGGGAGTTCGGTTGAAGTATTTCCACAGCATTTTATTTTCAACAGATTGAATTAAATCGGGAGAAGTCTGAGAGAATACCGGAACAGAAAGTAATATTCCCAGGACAGAAATAAGTAATATCATTTTAGTAAGCTTTTTTGAACTGCTCAACCACTTCGGGTTGTACCATCGCCCAGATTGAATATGCACCAACTGCAGTGCCAACCGGAAAATGAACAAGGTCGATAACCGAAAGTATCAATGTAAGAATACGCGCCCATTCCTTTCTTTTAAGCAATCCGATTCCGGCAATGATTCCGGGAATGCTCAGCACAACAATTACAATCATAACCACTTTGGCAATTATTCCAAAAACCAGTTGTGCATCCTGTTCTTCTATGAAACTTCCAAACAACACAAAAACGGTAAAAATAATTCCACCGATAATCAATCCAAGAATACTGAAACCGATCTGAAGGGCAGCAACGATGTTAATATGTTTTTCCATGACGATATTTTTTATGATTCTAAATTTACAAAAAACGCATGGATTATATAAACAGGATATTAATTTTTAGACCAACATCAACTTTTCGGGGTTGAACGGGTTATAATGAAAGGATATCTTTCAGGAAGTTATTAAATTTGTATTGAGAAAAGGAGGAGAGATGGAAGTTATAAAAGTAATGTTGCTTGCAATTGTGTTAATGGCCCTGGTGATGGCCGGTCTGGCAATTACAATGCTTGTTAAAAAGGGTGGAAAATTTCCTAATTTTCACGTCAGTGGAAATAAATATTTAAAACGAAAAGGTGTTTACTGTTCGCAAACACAGGACAAGATTGAACAGCAAAAAGCCTGGAAGAAAGTAAATTACGAAAATGTAATTATTGTTGCAGATAAAAAAGCCGGTGAATAACCGGCTTTTTTATTCCTTAATATATTTTTTAAAGCCTTCCGACATATAAATCTTGTTATTTCCCTGTTCGTCGGCGTAAATAAAATATACCTGCAATTCAGGATGGTTTTCGAGGAGTTTAATACTTTCATCCATTCCCAAGACCATGAATGTAGTCGCGAAAGCATCGGCAGTCAAACCATTGTCGGTTACAACCGTGGCGCTTAAAATGCTGTGCTGAACCGGGTACCCTGTTTTTGGATCGATGGTGTGGGCATATTTTTTACCGTCTTCGATATAAAAATTGCGGTAGTTGCCTGAAGTGGCCAGCGCTTTGTCTTTCAGCTTCACTTTTGCCTGAATGTCGGTGTTCGAAAACATTGCATTCTCTTCGGGTTTATTGATGCCAATGGTCCAGATATTCCCTTTTTCATTAACTCCTTTAGCATCAACTTCTCCGCCAATTTCCACCATGTAATTTACACAGCCTTTACCAGCAAGAAAATCACCGGTCAGGTCGCAAAAATAACCATCGCAAAGGGCATTCATGTCAAGTTTCATATTTGGGTTTTCTTTGATCACCTTTCCGTTTTCAAGTTTTACTTTCTTGTAACCGGTGATGAGTTTCAGACTATCCACTTTTTCCTGGCTCATTTTCTTCTTTTCGGTTTTTGGCCCGAAACCCCAGGCATTTACCATTGGCCCGCAGGTAATATCGAATGCTCCGTCACTGATTTCAGAAACTTCCATTGCTTTTTTGAAACAAGTGATAAAATATGGAGGAAGCTCAACTTCTTCATTGTTGTTAACTTTCGAAATAACCGATTCCTTTTCATAAACCGAAAAAATCATGTTCAGTTTATTCAGAAGAGAATCGATTTCCTTTTGCATGTCGCGCCCGTCAGGGCTTTCGTAAACAATATGATAAAAAGTGCCATGAATTGTGCCTTCATTGTAAATATATTTTGGTTGAGCACACGAGTAAACTCCCAAAACCAAAATGGTAAAAAGAAATAACCTGATTTTCATTTATTCTGAAATTAAATTCATTGCGAAATTAGAAAAAACCTGCCAATGAAGTTGATTTAAAATATAAAGTAAGTTAAAGCAGAAAAAAGAGGGCAGAATAAGGATTGAATCTTTTTTTGCCGAATAAATTCAATTTGTAACTTTAGCAAAACTAAATCAAATAAATAGTTCAAAATGAATATTGCATTACTTGGTACCGGATTGATCGGAACGTTTTACACCATGTCGTTTCATGGATTGCGCAGTCGCGACAAAGTAACAGTGGTTTATTCACGTTCGAAAGAACGGGGTGAAAAATTTGCCAGGGAAAACAACATTCCGCGGTGGACAACAGATCTTCGCGAAGCGGTCACATCTCCCGAGGTTGATGTTGTTGTGGTTGGTTTGCCTAATAATTTGCACAAGGAAGCAATCTTTGCTGCAGTTGATGCTGGAAAGGCAGTTTTATGCACCAAACCGCTGGCAAGAAATGCAGCGGAAGCCTGGGAAATACTTCAGAAAGTTGAAAAAGCCGGAGTTTTTCATGGTTATCTCGAAGATCTTGTGTACACGCCAAAACATCTGAAAGCACACAGTTCGGTTGTAAACGGTGCAATTGGAAAAGTCCTCTGGGTGCGTTCGCGCGAAGCTCATCCGGGTCCGCACAGCGACTGGTTCTGGAATCCTGAACTGTCGGGTGGGGGAGCAGTCGTCGATTTAGGTTGCCACTGCATTGAAATCGGCCGCAGTTTTATTGGCAAGGATATTCGTCCGGTGGAAGTGGTTTGCTGGGCTGACACACAGGTAAAACCGATTGCTGCAGAAGATCATGCGATCGGATTGGTCAGGTATCAGAACGGCGCAATTGGTCAGTTCGAAGTAAGCTGGTGTTTCAGGGGTGGAATGGAATTGAAAGACGAAGTTTCGGGTGTTGACGGTTCAATCAGGCTTGATAACTTTTTACGTACGGGTTTCGAAATATATTCTGCTCCGGGTAAAAAAGGTTATGTTGCCGAAAAAGCTGAATCCGACTCAGGCTGGCTTTTCCCCGTTGGCGATGAGGTGAATGAACTGGGTTACAACCACATGTTTGCCGATATGTTCGACTCGGTTGAAAATGGGAAAAAACCGACAGAGGATTTTTACGATGGTTACGTTGTGAATGCAATTATCGATGCATGTTACAAATCGGCAAAAACCAAAAAATGGGAGCCAGTTGAAATCAACGAATGGCGAGGAAAAACTGAGGTTGAACCACTTTCAGCATTTGTGGAATACGACGATAAACATTGGTTGGTAAAGGAAGAGCTATTGCCCGATGGGCGTAAAAAAGTAATTCTGAAAGAAAAAAGTTCACAGGCAATCATAGAAAAAGAAGTTAAGTAAATCTGCAATCAAAAAATTCAATTTATGAAAGACCTGAAAATTTCTATCGGGTTGCTTCTGGTTTTAGTTCTCATTCAATCATGCACAGTTCCTGAAAAAACAGATTCAAAAAAGGAAGAAATAAAAGCATACAATCTCGATTTTAACTGGGGTGAAGGTGGCCCGAATGCCTTTGCAGCGCCGGGTTTGTGGGCAGATGCCGATCCGGCACAACACATCAAATGGTACAAAGATTTGGGCGTAAATACCATCCAGACCTTTATTGTATCATGTAACGGTTACGCCTGGTATAAAAATGGCGTCGTTCCCGAACAGCCCGGTTTGAAATATGATTTTCTGCCCGAAATGGTTAAACTCGGGCACAAAGAAGGTATTAAAGTGATGGGTTATCTGTGTATTGGCTCGAATGTCAGGTGGGGACTGGAAAATCCGGATTACAGCTATGGAATTCCTGCTGACCGGCATATTCCGTTTACCAGAAAATACCTTGATTATCTTGATGCAGTTATTCGCGACGCAGTTGCCAAAACCGGAATTGACGGTTTTATGATCGACTGGTTTTATCAGCCCAACCGCAGTAGTAACGGGGGAAAATGGCTTGAAAGTGAAAAAGAAAGATATGCTGAATTGATGGGTAAACCATTTCCGGGAGAGGAAAACCTGCCGGAAGAAGATTACAACATTTACAGCAGGAAAGCAATTGAAGCCTGCTGGAATGTGATTCACACCGCTGCAAAAGAAACAAATCCCAACTGCATTATCTGGCTTACCTGTTTCGATATCACTCATCCTCATATTGTTAACTCGAAAATGTTTCAGGAAATCGACTGGCTGATGAATGAAGAAGGTGACATCAATAAAATTGATTCAATCAGAAATATGGTCGGTAAAAATACGCGGTTGATTACTTGTCTGGCAAACTGGAATAAAAAAGATGCAGTAAAAACTGCCACTGATGCACTGAAAGCAGGAGTGGGATTATACGGTTTTGTAAAGCCCGACGGAACCTCGCTTTTATCACCAATTGAACATTATCTTTCTTTGCCAATTGACAGCTTCGGCGGTGATAACCGTAATATTGCAACACTGGCGAGGATTTATAATAATCTGCCATTAGAGTATGTAAAAAAGGATTAGGGTTTTTCAAAATCAGTTTTGGTGTTTCCTGACATTTTCTTTGCAGTTTTTTTATTCCAGGTTCTGAAAAAATAGCCAATTTTTTGTGGTTGAAAATCAGTTGAATAAATTAAGTATTACTGATTTTGTTCCTTTGTTTCGTATTTTTGTTCAACAATTTTTATAATTTGTTTAAACAAAATACAATTTTGTCTGTTTATATTTTCGAGATTAAAAAATAAGGAAATAATTCCGGTAGCGGAAACAAAAAAACGAAAGCTATGAAAGACGAAATGATTTTAACAAAAATAAACGGGAAGACAAATAGCAGTTCAAAAATAAATGGAAACGGGCATCGGATGTTAGAAATACAGGATTTTGAACTTTTTGGTGATAACCATATTGCAACATCTATTGATACTCCTTTGCGCGAAGATGCATTTGATATTTCGGACGAGGATAAAATGGCTATAATAGAGGATAAATTCCGCGAAATTATGGAAACAATGGGACTGGATCTGACCGATGACAGTCTCAGAGGAACTCCGCACCGGGTGGCAAAAATGTTTATCAAAGAAATTTTTTACGGTTTGAATCCGGCAAACAAGCCCAAAATTTCGGTTTTTGAAAATAAATTCAAATACGGAGAAATGCTTGTGGAAAAAAATATAAATATGAACTCGACCTGCGAGCATCACTTCTTGCCAATTGTCGGGAAGGCCCATGTAGCCTACATTTCAAACGGAGAAGTAATCGGTTTAAGTAAAATAAACAGGATTGTCGATTATTACGCACGCCGTCCGCAGGTTCAGGAAAGACTAACAGTACAAATAGCAAACGAGCTAAGACAAATTCTTAAAACCGATGATATTGCCGTAGTTATTGATGCAAAACACATGTGTGTTTCTTCCCGGGGAATTCAGGATGAAAGCAGCAGCACCGTAACTGCAGAATATTCGGGAAGGTTTAAGGAAAAAGATGTTAAAGATGAGTTTCTCCGTTATATTGAACTTTAAAATGATTTTTAATAAGTTGTAGTCGTGAATAGTTTGAGTTTTTTATACAGGAAAAGTTAAAAACAAGCAACCCGGATAAACAGAATTCCGGGTTTTTCTTTAAAATTAACTTCAACTAACCGTTGTTTTTAGAATATATAACCTGCATTTCAATCACCGTTTTATGAAAATCGGGAAAACGTGACCAAAGATCTTTATCACAGGTTTTCAGTTGTTTACATTCAATGCAGCAATCCAGTTTTTTTTCGATGGCACATTGTCTTACGGTGCAGTTTTTCATGACCACACCCGCTGGTTTGTTAGTATTCTTACAACCGAAACAGAAAATCTTTTCAGGTTCAAAATCAACGTTATATCGTTCTTTGATATTCCAGGTTTTGTAAGCTTCCTTTTTTAATGACGGATCGTTTTTCAACGAAGCTTCCAGAAATTTGCAATCTTTCGGACAGGTGTAGCCGCAGTAGTTGAGTTTTTTCGGATCAGGTTTCTGGTTCAGTAAATGGCTGAATCCATTTTCTGCTAATAATTTTCCGGATAAGAGCAGGGCACACCCTGTAACAACACCGGCAGTCATAAATTTTCTTCGGTTGATCTGATTGTTCATCATCTTTTGTTTTTTTGAATTAGTAACGCTTTTCAGGTTGAATTACTAATCTGACAATTCAAAACATGATTACCCTGAAGTGTAAACTGATGACAGATCAATGGATTATTGCCCGCATCCGCAGGATTTCTCAGCCGCCACTCTTTCGAAATAAAAATTCTCAGTGAATAAAATAGGAATAAACCTCTTCAAAGCTTTTTACATTCATCAGGTCGGCCCGCATTTTTGCCACACCATCAAAGCTGTTCAGGTAGATTTTGTAAAACCTTTTAAGAATATTGAAATTCTTTTTTCCACCCCAGGTTTGTTCAAAGAGACGGGTGTGTTCCAGAAGTTTATCGATTCGTTCTTTTTCTGTTAGTTCCTTTTTTTCAGGATCGAAAAACCAGGGATTTTTAAATATTCCCCGACCAATCATTACACCGTCAACTCCGGTTTCTTCTATTTTTTTCAGACCATCTTCATACGAAGAAACATCACCGTTTCCGTGAAGTGGAACAGATGGATCGATCTCATTTCTGACTTCGACTGCTTTGGCAATTTCCTTCCAGTCGGCGTCGCCTTCGCTTTGCATTTTTTGCGTCCTGCCGTGTAAAATAATGGCTGCCGGTTTTGATTCGAGTAATTGTTCAATCCACTCTTCAGTCTGGTGTTTTTTAATGCC
>JBBIPU010000149.1:0-9817 GCA_037442685.1 Draconibacterium sp.
TTCACTTTCGGAGGAGATTATTTCACAACGAAGGAATTCGCAGAACCGGAACATCAAACAGATAACCGGGCACCTGGTTGATTCGGCTTCAAACAACACACATAGGGTTGTTCATCTTCAGTACCGCGAATCGCCGGTAGAATTTCCAAATTACGCATCGATGGGAAATAACGACCGCTGGATTGCAATTCAGAATTATGAAACTGAAAACCGGGAAAACCTTATCAACCTGGTAAAATTCCAGATGCTTCATTTTGCGCATGTCATTCAGCAAATTGATCCTTCAAAATTGAATAATGAATGGATTGCAGGTGAAAACAAAAAAATCACGCTTCAGAAAATGGTAGATGATTTTGTGCCTCATTTTAAGTTGCATATTGCTGAAATTGAGGAATTAGAAGCCCCACCCCAACCCTTCCCAAGTGGAGGCAGCAAGAAGTAGCCAAAAAGAAAATATTAATACTTATAAAAATGAAAAACAGACGTTCGTTTATTAAAAAAGCTGCAGCCGGATTAACATTAGCCGGAATAGCACCTCTTGCACAAAATGCAATGGCAGGTGAAGTGAAAATCAAAAATGCACTTGTGCATCATGTTTTTTTCTGGCTGAAAGAACCAAAGAATGAAGCACACAAAAAGCAGCTGATTGAAGCATTAAACAAACTGTTAAAAGTGGAAACCATCAGGATGAGCCATATCGGTGTACCTGCCGGCACTGAAAGCCGCGATGTTGTTGATCATTCTTACTCAGTTTCGTATATGGTTTTATTTGATGACCAGGCTGGGCAAGATACCTACCAGGTACACCCGCTGCACCTGAAATTTGTTGAAGAAAACTCACATCTTTGGAGCAAAGTGGTGGTTTATGACTCGGTGGATGTTTAAAATCAGTGAAAAAACAGGTAGGAAACCAGAATTGCTGCAATAAAACCTGCAAAATCGGCAACTAAACCACAGGTAACTGCGTACCGAGTGTTTTTGATTCCCACCGATCCGAAATAAACCGCGAGAATGTAAAAAGTTGTATCGGCAGAACCTTGTATGGTACAAACCACGCGGCCTACAAAAGAGTCAGCACCGTACTGTGTCATGGCGTCCACCATCATACCACGGGCTCCGCTTCCGCTCAACGGTTTCATCAGGGCAGTCGGTAGAGCAGGTGTAAAATCGGTGTTGATTCCCACATGCTGAAACACCCAGGTAAATCCTGAGACCATCCAGTCGAGTGCCCCTGATTCGCGAAAAACGCCGATGGCAACCAAAATGGCAATCAGGTAAGGTATTATTTTAACGGCAGTGCTGAAACCATCTTTTGCCCCGTCGATAAAAGCTTCATAAACATTGACTTTGCGGAATAATCCCATCAGAATAAAACTGATAATAATCGAAAACAGGATCAGGTTACTGGCGATGCCTGAAACTTTAGTGATCATTTCTTTATCGAGGGTGGAGAAAAACCAGATAATTCCGATAACAAAAGCGATCAGTCCGCCTAAATATGCAAGAATTACCTTGTCGAATAAATTGATTTTCTGATAAATGGCTACTGAAACAAGTCCTGCCAGCGTTGAAAAAAAAGTGGCGATCAATATCGGAATAAAAATATCGGAAGGATTGGCAGCCCCAAGCTGAGCCCTGTAAACCATGATACTTACCGGGATTATGGTGAGTCCCGAAGCATTCAATACCAAAAACATGATCTGGGCATTGGAAGCAGTATCTTTTTTCGGGTTCGATTCCTGCATGGCCTGCATCGCCTGCAAACCAGTTGGTGTGGCTGCATTATCGAGGTTCAGCATATTGGCTGCAATATTCATGGCAATCGGACCGTATGCCGGATGATCCTTGCCAAGTTCAGGAAACAGTTTATTAAAAAAGGGCCCGATTGCCCTTGAAAAAACAGCCACCACCCCACCTTTCTCTCCAATCCGCATGATTCCCATCCATAGAGTCAAAACTCCTGTCAATCCCAATGAAACTTCGAAACCGGTTTTTGCCATTTCGAAAGTTGAATTCATCATCGCAGGAATGACTTCGGTATCGCCGAAAAAAATCAGACGCACCAAACCAATGACAAAAGCAAACAGAAAGAAAAATATCCAGATGTAGTTCAGTGCCATAAAAGCCCCCTCCCAACCTCCCCCAAGGGGGAGGAGTTAAAAACTCTTAATGTTGATTATATCTGATTAAATTTTGTTTTCGAAGTCTTTTGCCATTTTCTCGATTTCTTCTTTCGATGGATCGCCTGAAAAAACTGCAAGCCGATAACGGAAAGTGGCTGACCCGCCTTTTTGAATGGCAAAATTCATTTCCTCTTTTCCATTCGAGAAAATTTTCTGACCAAGTGTGTTGGCAGCGAACAATCCGTATCCACGGGCATGCCAGTAAGTTGGGTAACCCGGATTAGAAGGATGGTCGAATATTACAATTGCAACTTTCTCGCCGTTAACAGAACCATACAATTTCATCCATCTTCCGCGAGTACCCCAGACTTTCTCACCCTCAATTCCTTCACTGCTCAGGTAATTACCTTTTGCGACTTTGTCGTTTGAAGCATCCACCGTTGTAACTTTTCCATGCGAATCGGTCAGTTCAACTTTTCCAGTTGCCGGCAGTTCAAGTTCGCGGGTCACTCTAATTGCAAACATTCCTTCTTTGTTATCCGTAATTTTTACCTCTCCGTTGGTAGCCTTTAACAAAGTGGTCCTGTCAATAATCCGGGTGGTTCCCTGCACCATGAAAGTATGTTCTGTTACCTCTTTCAATAACTCTTTTCTGTTGATATCCTGCCAGGATGAGGTAGTGATCAGGGTTGCCTTTCCTGTGCCGCTTTTTGCACTTTCAAGTTTTTCGAAATAAATAGTTCCATATTTCGGAGCATCTTCTTTAGAAATTGCTTCTGAATTGTTCCAGAAATCGAGTCCGTTTACGTCGCCATAATTCAGCCAAATTCCCACGTGATGAGGGTGATCGGTTCTTTCGCCTGCTTTATTTTTCAGAGGAAACTGCCTGGTGATTTCATTGCCGCCAGCAGTAATAACCGGCCACAGAACAGGCTTTTTGATGGTATTCGGATAAATGTATGATGTGAAAAGTTTTCCATCGATCAATACATCAATCTTTTTATCAGCAGGTTTGGGTTCAACAGTAATTTTTGGCTGGGCAATTAATGCCGAAATTCCAGAAGCCAGAAAAAGTATTAAGGCTATTATTCTTTTCATGTGTAAAATTTTAAATGAATAAAATCCCAAAATAACAAAAAAAGAGGGAGATTTTCCCTCAGAATCATTTTTCGTTAAATAAAATACTTTTTTGAACTTTTTTTTTGCCAAAATCATTTATTATTGTAAAGTTTGAAAAATTCGGAAATTATGAAATCAGTGTTTTATTGGGTTCTTGCCGTTTTAATTACATTCGCTGCCATGATTTATCAGCGAAAAACGGGGCCTACTTATGATAAAAAGGTAAGTGTTACTATCGATAATCAGCAGTATAATTTTAAACTGGTGAGAAGTCATGGCGGAACTTCGGATTGCAATATTGAACTTCCGGTGGCTGACCGGAATGTAACCGGGATTCTGGAATATAAAAGATTCCCCTCAAAAGATGAATGGACTTCGGTTGAAATGAAACGACAGAATGAGAACCTTTCCGGATCGCTTCCAAACCTTCCACCTGCAGGAAAATACCAGTATAAAATCACCCTGAAAAAAGGTGGACAGAATTATGAATTAAATAATGGAGAACCTGTGATTATCAGGTTTAAAGGCAGCGTCCCCGGGGGAATTCTGATCCCGCATATTTTCTTTATGTTTTTTGCCATGTTACTTGGGAATCTTGCCGGAATTATGGCAGTTTTCAGGCATAATAAATTCAGGTTTTACACCAACGTTACCGTAATTGCATTATTCATCGGTGGAATGATTCTCGGGCCACTTGTACAGTTGTATGCTTTTAACGAATTATGGGCAGGGGTGCCATTTGCGTGGGACTTAACTGACAATAAAACCCTGATCTCATTTATTTTCTGGGTACTTGCATTTTTCATGAACCGTAAAAAAGAACGACCGGTTTATACAATTGTCGCTTCTGTTGTAATGCTTATTGTTTATTCAATCCCGCACAGCATGTTTGGTTCGCAACTCGATCCTGAAACCGGGAAAATTATTCAGGGCTGGATTCAGCTTTATTGGTAATTGAGTGATTGTGTTAAAAAAAGAACCGTTCCATTTTTCAGGGAACGGTTCTTTTTATTTTTGAACAATACCGATTAATTGATTATCAGAGGTGATGAAAGTTTTTCTGCTTCTTCTGTTATGTATTTTCTGAATCCCTCTTCAGTTTTCCACTGATCATTATCCAGACCCCAGACTGAGAAAAAATAGTGTTTTGCCGGAACCCCGCTTTTGCATTTCTGCCCGATATAATAGGTTTGCGAAATAATATTGCTGAACGATTTTTCATCAACTGTTTTGTATCCAAGTTTATAAAAATCAATATCTGTGGTCCGTCCGATATTTCCGGCATCACTTAAAGGAACAATAACAGCCATTCCAAGTTCATCTTTATTAAGCGATTGCACATCATGCGTTCCGATACATTCAAAACCAGCGGCTTTAAATTCAAAAGGTTCTCTCTTTAAAAGACTGGTAACAATACCGGTTACAATCTGATCGCTGTCATTGCAATTGTAAAACGTTACGTCAGATTCGAACCAGTATTTTCCGGGATAAATTGAAATTCTTTCCACAGCCTTTAACTTTTCGCCGTTGACATCCCATCCTGAATAACGCAGCTCAAAAACCGAGCGCACAGGGCCTTCAACGATTTTCTGGTATTCATAAACCTCAGTCGAACCGAGCCTGAACAGCGAATCATTTCTCAAAATTGCCAATCCACCCGATCCCAGTGAACTTCCGCAATGCAAAATATCCATTCCCCACTTGGCAAGTTCGTGATAACTAGGCGATCCGGGAGTTCCGATTTTATCGATGATCATTTCGGGTTTTAATTTCCCAAACAGGTCTTTCACATTCCGGCAGTCGAAATAAACCCTGAATCCGATTTTATCATTTTCCCAACTTACACTTTCTGCCTGGGCAATGATTTCAAATCCATCGTTACATGGCAAAGCACGGTAATTATCCACCTCTTTGTAAGTACCGTCCTCCTGTTTAATTCCCAATCGCAAATTGGTGCGTTTTTCAAACTGCGGATATTCCTCTGCCTTAACTAATCCCGGTTTTATTTCTTTCGATTCACCAGCTTTAAAATCAATAAAAATTGCAGCTTCATCCCAGTTTCCGTCGCCATCCAGATCGTCAACCTGACCAGGAATTAATGTTCCGTCTGTCAGTTTAAATACAGGAAGCATTCCATCTTTTAAAGCCATTTTCTGTTCAATGGATTCTCTTTTCAGAACAATCAACTCGTCAGTTCTGTCAACATTCATTTCATTTCTTACAGTGATTGTTGTTTCTTTTTTACACGAAAAAAGTGCTGCAACAATCAGAACGGTATAAATCAGATTCTTTTCCATTTTATTCCGGGATTTCGTTTTCACCTTTTACATATCCGAAATTGGCTAAAATACCGCCATCAACATAAAGTACATGTCCATTTACAAAATCGCTGGCTTTCGATGCCAGAAATAGCGCTGCATTTCCAACGTCTTCGGGTTCGCCCCACCTTCCGGCAGGAGTACGGGTCATTACCAGGTCATTGAACGGATGGTTCCCCTCGCGGATTGCTGCTGTTTGCGATGTTGCAATGTAGCCCGGCCCGATTCCGTTGATCTGAATATTGTATTTGGCCCATTCACAGGTCATATTTGCAGTCAGAAGTTTCAACCCGCCTTTTGCCGAAGCATACGCCGAAACCGAATTACGGCCGTAAACACTCATCATCGAACACATATTAATGATTTTCCCCGCTCTTTTGGCAATCATTCCGGGAGCCACCCTTTTCGAAACAATCAACGGGGCAACCAGATCAACATCGATCACCATTTTGTAGTCGGCCACCGACATGTCGAGAATGGGGATTCTTTTAATAATTCCCGCATTATTTACAAGAATATCAATGGTTCCCACTTCCTTTTCAATGATCGAAATTCCACGGTCAACATCGGTTTCGTCAGTAACATTGAATTTTACCACAAAAACATTAATTCCGGCATCGGCATATTCTTTTTTACAACTTTCCAGTTTTTCGTCCGAAATATCATTCACGCAAATTTTTGCGCCAGCCTGGCCAAGTACTTTTCCTATGGCCATGCCTATTCCGTGTGTGCCTCCTGTAATCAGTGCCACTTTTCCGGTCAAATCAAATAATTTCTGTATCATTTTTTAGTTTTGAGATGTTAGTATTAAGTAAGTTTCTGGTTACAGGTTTCTGGTTTCCTATTGAAAAAACTTTGAACTCTGAACCCGAAACTCTGAACTTCCCCGACTTTCTATCTGAGTTCAGTAGGTTTAATAGCATCCATATCAGAATAATCGAGGTTTTCGCCAGCCATTCCCCAGATAAAAATGTAATTGCTGGTACCAGCTGCGGAATGTATCGACCAGTTCGGTGAAATTACCGCCTGCTCGTTTTGCAGCCAGATGTGCCTTGTTTCCTGTGGCTGACCCATAAAATGGCAAACTGCCTGTCCCTCGGGAACATTAAAGTAAAAATAAACCTCGTTTCTGCGGCTGTGTAAATGTGGTGGCATTGTATTCCAGACACTTCCGGGTTTCAGCTCGGTCATTCCCATTTGCAACTGGCAGGTATCAACAACTTTATTGATTAATAACTGGTTGATTGTTCTTTCGTTAGAAGTTTGCAACGATCCGAGGTGCAATTTATTTGCCTGCTCCAGAGTTACATGCCTGACAGGGTATTCTTTATGTGCAGGTGCCGAATTGATGTAAAAGTGAGCGGGATTTTCAGGATCGTCTGATTTAAAAATCACTTCCCTGCTACCTTTTCCGATGTAAATGGCATCTTTAAAATTCATTTTGAATTCAGTGCCATCAACAATTACAGCACCCGGACCTGCAACGTTAATTACACCCAATTCGCGACGCTCGCAAAAATATGTAGCTTTTAACGGATCGATTGTTTCAAGTTTCAACTCTTCTTTTAACGGTACAGCTCCCCCGACAATGTAACGCTCGATAATTGAATAAACCAGCCTGATATTTCCCGGATCCATTATTTTTTCAACCAGAAATTCTTTTCTGATTCTTTCAGTATCATATTTTTTAAAATCTTCGGGATGGTAATTATACCTTTCTTCATAAATGGTTGCCATAAAATTTCAGTTTAATTTATAAGAAGATATGAAACAAGTATTTAACAAAGCTACACTCTGCAAAAATATAAAAGATTCAGTGATGCTGCAATCGATTGCATTTTTAAATAAAGATATTTATATTTGATATCAAACTCAGTACAATGCAAAACCAGAACGAAACAACGATTCACGATATAGCAAAAAAGCTAAATCTTTCTCCTTCAACGGTTTCGCGTGCTTTAAAAAATAATCCTGTGATTAGCGAACTTACCCGGAAACAGGTAAAACATGTTGCAGAAGAAATGGGGTACCGACCGAATATTCCGGCCTCTAATTTCAGGACCCGGCGGACCAATTCAATCGGAGTGATTGTGCCTTTAATAAACCGGCATTTTTTTTCGTCGGTAATCAGTGGCATTGAAGATGTCGCATATAGCCGCGGATTTGCAGTCACCATTTCGCAGTCGAACGACAATCTTGACAAGGAATGTAAAATTGCGCAGACAATGTTTGCAAACCGGGTTGACGGCGTAATTGTTTCAATTGGAATGGGAACCACTTCAACCGATCATCTTAAACTTTTTGCTGAAAAAAATATTCCGCTTGTTTTTTTCGACAGGGTGGTTGATGAAATCAGTGCACACAAAATTGTGGTTGACGATTACGGAGGCGCGCTGAAAGTTACAGAACATCTTATTAGTCAGGGATCAAAAACAGTGGCACACATTGGTGGACCTTTAAACTTAAAAATTTACAAAGACAGGTTGAAGGGATATACTGATGCATTGATTGCTGCCGGATTTAAATACGATGAATCGTTGGTTATTAATGGGAAACTAACCTTTGAAGATGGCACAACTGCGATTAAACGAATAATGGATGGCAGTAAAATACCTGACGCAATTTTCTGCGCAAACGATACCACAGCGTTAAGTGTCATTGTTTATTTAAAACAAATGGGGATAAAAGTACCTGAGGATATTGCGGTTATGGGTTTCAGCAACGAACCTTTCTCAGAATTTGTTTCGCCTTCGATAAGCACCGTTGTCCAACCAGGATTTTTAATGGGTCAAAAAGCAGCGCAATTAATCATTCATCAGATTCTGCACAAAAATATTCACCCCGATTACAAAACGATTATTATGCCTACCAAGCTGATTATCAGGGAATCATCATTAAGAATAAAAGAAGCCTGACCATAATTAAACAGTCAGGCTTGTAAAACTTTATCTTGTCCGGTTTTTATTCGTCAATCGAAATAGCCTCAGTCGGGCAAACTTCAGCACAAGAACCACAGTCCGTGCAAAGATCAGGATCAATTTTGTAAATATCACCTTCAGAAATTGCATTTACCGGACACTCGTCGATGCATGTTCCACATGCAATACATTCTTCAGAAATTTTATATGCCATAATAGCGATTTTAAGTTAAACATGTTCGTTAGCGCAAAAGTAATAAGTTTCAATAAAAATCAAACTACCTGTACTTTTTATTTCAGCCGTTTTACAATTTAATCACACAAGATTTTGTTAATCAAATTTTTACCTCGCCGTAATTCTTTTATTTCCCTATTTTTGCGTTCTTTAGGTAATATTTGCAAACGCTGGTCAAACCACATTCTTTACATTTCGGATTTCTTGCAACACAAACATACCTGCCATGTAAAATCAACCAGTGATGCGCTTTTGCAACCAGCTCTTCCGGAATATATCTGATCAGTTGCTGTTCGGTTTGCAGCGGATTTTTTGCATCGGTGCTCAAACCAATTCTTGCCGCTACCCTGAAAACATGCGTATCAACTGCCATTGCCGGTTTATTGAACACCACCGATGCAATAACATTTGCCGTTTTGCGGCCTACGCCGGGCAGTTTTTGTAAATCATCCACATTATCAGGCACTTTACCATCGTATAATTCGATTAATTTCTGAGCCATCCCCACCAGATGTTTTGCCTTATTATTCGGGTATGAACAACTTCTGATATAATCAAAAACTTCTGCAGGATCGGCTGCGGCCATTTTTTCAGGAGTTGGAAACCGTTTTAACAAATCAGGGGTAATTTGATTTACCCTTTTATCGGTGCATTGAGCTGATAAGATAACTGCCACAATCAACTCAAAAGGATTCATATATTCCAACTCGGTTTCAGCAACTGGCATTTCCTTCTGAAAATATTGGATAACCTGGTTAAATAAATCTTCCGTCTTCATTTGCTTTACTTCACCACTTTTCAACTAAATCAATCTGTTTTCAACAATTCCATTTGTTCAATTACTGATAACTGCAATCAATTAATAAACCGATCCGGAATTTCACAATCACATATCAAATAATCGCTTAATATTCAATTATCTGCAGTTATTTCAAATATAAATTAATTGTTTAAAATGAACTTTCATCACACAATAGTATGAAAAAATAATTCAGCTCATTGTAACAATTTGGCGTTTTATTTGTCTTATCAAACAGAAATGCTGACCGATCATTATTTCTATCCCCTTTTTATAGAAATAGTTTTAAATTAGCAAATTAAACA
>JBBIPU010000150.1:0-9431 GCA_037442685.1 Draconibacterium sp.
CATTTTTTGCAGGCGACTTGTTCAAATCACAGGTAAAACCTGAAAAAGAACTTTTAATGAAAACACAATCTCCGGTTGAAACAGAAACCGTTTCTAAAGAAAAAACAGATTTTAACCTTTCAGTTGCAAAAATTCAGGAATATATGATTCCTGTTCTGGACGAAGAGCTTACTGTCGATGTTGCAAAATCAATTGTTTTTCCGGAATTTGAATTAACTGAACAGACGGTTATTACCAATGACTTTCTGCTGGATTTAAAAAAAGAAGCCGGTGAAAAGACCGCTGAAGAAGTTGAATTATATGCTTTGCAAAGAAAGGTAATGGCATTTTCAGCTATTGAAACCGAAAAGCCGCTTGAGATTGAAGATTGGATGATCAGTAATAAATACTGGTCTCCTGAACAGACAGACAAGATTGAGAATAGCACTGAAAAATAAAACCGGACAATTAAAAATGTTAGAAATTTACAAAGCCAATTGATCCCGGGATATTCGCTGTCCCGGGATTTTTATTTATTGTATTCTTTGGGCTCAACTTCACCCCGGGCAACACGTAAAGCATTCATTGCCAATGCCTCAAGTTCATCCTCACCAGGATATGAATAAATCGGCGCAATAAATCCGGCTTTCTTTTTTATGTACATTTCAAAGCCCGCATTAAAAGCCATACCACCAGTAAGTAAAATTGCATCCACTTTTCCATTGAGTACCACTGCCATTTCGCCAATTGTTTTTGCCACCTGGTAAAACAATGCTTCCTGGTAAAACATTGCCTTTTCATTGCCTGATTTTGCAAGTTCTTCAACCTCCTGCGCGTTGTTAGTTCCCAAAAAACTCACATAACCGCCTTCTCCGAGAACCATTCTGTCCACCTCGCTTTTTGAATATTTTCCACTGAAACAAACATCAATTAACTGACCTGAGGGAAGTGTACCCGACCTTTCGGGGCTGAATGGTCCTTCACCGTTCAAAGCATTGTTAACATCCACAACCCTGCCCTTTTTGTGTGCACCTACCGAAATCCCCCCGCCAAGATGCGCAACAATCAGGTTCAGCTCTTCATATTTCTTATCAATTATACGTGCGTGAATCCGTGCAGTGGCTTTTTGATTCAAAGCATGAAAAATCGAACGTCTCTCAAATTTCAAATGACCTGATACCCTTGCGATATCTTCCATTTCGTCAGTAACCACCGGATCTGCAATAAACGCCTGTGCACCGGGAATTTGCAAAGCAATATAATCGGCCAGCAACGGACCGAGATTGCTTGCGTGCTGCCCCATCACACCTTCGCGCACATGCTGAAGCATCAGGTTGTTAACCCTGTAAATCCCCGATTCCACAGGATAAGTCAGGCCACCTCTTCCAATAATGAATTTTATCGAATCCACTTCAATTCCCTCAGCAACCAGTGCATCAATGATCAGTCCTTTTCTGAAATCGAACTGATCGGTAATATTTTCATAATGGAACAAATCGTCGAAAGAATGACGGATAGTTTTATTCAACACACATTGTGTATCGAAATAAACCGCAAATTTGGTGGAAGTGGAACCCGGATTTATGGCCAGAATTCGGTGCATTTAATCAACTTAACAATGATGCCAGTGCAATTGAATTTAACTTTGTTTTTTCGCTGTCGCCCCTCGATGATACCACAATCGGCACTTTTGCCCCGGCAATAATTCCGGCCAACTGTGCATTACATAATTTCGAGTTTGTTTTGTAAAAAACATTTGCAGCATCTATATTGGGGAAAAGCAAACAGTCAGCGTCGCCTGCAACCGGCGAAGTAAATCCCTTTATTTCAGCAGAATTACGGTCGAGTGCCACATCAAGCGCCATCGGCCCGTCAACCATTCCACCCTCGATCTGACCGTGTTCCGACATTTTTGCGATTGTTGCCCCATCCATGCACGATTGAATTGAAATGATGATTTGCTCGGTTGGTGCAATCACTGCCACTTTCGGATATTGATTACCCAGTCGTTGAGCTGACTGGATAAGATATCCTGCCATCAGTATTTTCTGCTTCAGATCGGGATAGGGAATCACTCCTGCATCACTGAATATCAGCAACTTGTGATAATTCGGATTGTCCATTACCGAGATGTGGCTCAATGTTCCGCTGGCAGGCACGAGTCCATATTCCTTTTTTAATAGAATCCGCATGAATTTGTCAGTCGTAAGCAAACCCTTCATAATCAGATCAGCTTCTCCCGAATTAATCAGCTCCATTGCTTTATCTCCTGCTTCCTTTGGCGATTCTGCATCAACAATCCGGTATTTTCCGGTGTCGATATTTAATTGGTTCAGCACTTCGAGTATCTGCTGTTTATTACCCGTTAAAATTGGACCGACAAAACCCATTTCAACAGCCAGATTTAAAGCTTCAATTGTATTTTCGTCAACTCCGTTAACCACAACCAGTCTTTTTTCAGGTTGTTTACTGGCAGCTTCCAACAAATCGTTAAAATTTTTGATGTGCATTGTTTTTTTTTCGAAGTTAAGTTAAACAGTTAATTCAAATCACAACATTTCTCAACTTTTTTTATGTTGTAAACCATGATCATAAATTTCACGGTTTCAATCCTGTCATCAGTTTTTTTAAAAGATCAAAAAATAAAACTGAATTTTGATTTTATCTTACAATTCGTATTTCAAAAATTGAACATCCGCGGAGGTCAGATGAAGGGCTTCGGAATGTAATAAAAAAAACGAAAAAACATATCACTGCCCAACCTGTTTTCCTTATAAAAAAGCCTGTTATAGAATATGCCTGAAATGAAAGAGAAAAAATATTTTTATAGTATATTCAAAGCCTGATAAATGCAACACAGGCAATAAAATTCTCGATAATCTTGTATTACGGACCGATAACATACCGCTACATCCTGTTCTTCGATAACAATGACGAAGCAAAAATAAATTATATCAACTTTAATCGGTTTTCAACTGCTGAAAAACGTTCGAACGGAGTTTTTTTATTTGAATAATTGCGGAAAGCTTTATTTTCAGGAGAATACTGACTTTTTCAATAAAATAAAATCAATAACTTAAATACGAAGTGTTATGGTAAACAAAATTACAAGTTTGTCTGAATATCTTCAGAAATACCAGGAAAGCGTGGCTGATCCTGAAGGATTTTGGGGAAAAATTGCTGAAAGTCATTACTGGCGTAAAAAATGGGACCGCGTGCTCGACTGGAAATTTGCAGGACACGGGGCGCCCGATGTAAAATGGTTTGTAAACGGTAAACTCAACATTACCGAAAATATTTTCGAAAGGAACATGTTCATGAGAAAAGATCAGGTTGCCATTATCTGGGAACCTAACGATCCGAAAATACCTGAAATCAGGCTTACTTATGGCGAACTTTTCGATAAAGTAAAACAGTTTGCCAATGCGCTTATAAAAATTGGCGTAAAACGTGGCGACCGCGTGGCAATTTATTTGCCGATGGTACCCGAACTTGCAGTGGCAATGCTTGCATGTGCCAGAATCGGTGCAATTCACTCCATTGTTTTTGCCGGATTTTCAGCCTCAGCGCTTGCCGACCGTGTTAACGATGCAACTTCGAATGTGCTGATCACTTCTGATGGCGGATTCCGCGGTACCAAAAGTATCCCGATGAAAGAAATTGTCGATGAAGCTGTTTCAAAATCTCCATCTGTTAAAAATGTAATCATTTTAAAACATACCGACGAAGAAATCAACATGGTTCCTGGTCGTGATATCTGGTGGCACGATTTAATAAAAGGTGTTTCCACCGACAACAAAGCTGAAGAAATGGATGCTGAAGACATGCTTTTCATCCTTTACACTTCAGGATCGACAGGGAAACCCAAAGGTGTTGTGCATACTATCGGAGGATACATGGTTTATGCCGAATACACATTTAAAAATGTTTTTCAGTACAACGAAGGCGATTTATTCTGGTGTACTGCCGACATTGGCTGGGTAACCGGCCATTCGTACATTGTTTACGGACCACTTTTAACCGGCGCTACCACAATAATGTTTGAGGGAGTGCCAACCTGGCCCGATGCAGGAAGGTTCTGGGATGTGATTGACAAATACAAAGTAACTCATTTTTACACAGCACCTACGGCAATCCGCGCCCTGCTGGCACAAGGCGACCAGTGGGTCACTAAACACGATCTGCGTTCACTGAAAGTTCTTGGCACTGTTGGAGAACCTATTAACGAAGAAGCCTGGCGCTGGTACCATGATCTTGTAGGAAAAAGTAAATGTCCGATTGTTGATACCTGGTGGCAGACAGAAACCGGGGGAATTATGATAACACCGCTTGCCGGTATTACACCAACAAAACCGTCGCTGGCAACTCTTCCGCTTCCTGGAATTCAACCTGTTCTTGTCGATCCCGAAGGAAAAGAGCTCAAAGGCAACAGCGTGGAAGGAATTTTGTGTATCAAGTTCCCGTGGCCCGGAATGTTAAGAACGACTTACGGTGATCATCATCGTTGTTTCCAGACTTATTTCTCTGCATTCCCGAATTTGTATTTAACCGGAGACGGAGCAAAACGCGACGAAGAAGGTTATTACCGGATTATCGGGAGAATTGACGATGTAATCAACGTTTCAGGCCACCGGATCGGAACTGCAGAAGTTGAAGATGCAATTAATCAGCATCCGAAAGTGATTGAATCTGCAGTGGTTGGTTATCCGCACGACATCAAAGGATCGGGCATTTACGCTTATGTAATTTGCGAAGATCTTTCGGATAATGATATGAAAACCATTGAAAATGAGATCAGGGAGACTGTGGCTAAATTTATCGGGGCAATTGCAAAACCCGACCAGATTCAGATTGTAAGTGGTTTGCCAAAAACCAGGTCAGGAAAAATTATGAGGCGAATCCTCCGTAAAATCGGCGAGGGTGATGCAACAAATCTTGGTGACACCACAACCCTGCTTGATCCCGGGGTTGTTGATGAAATAATCTCTGGTGCAAAAGTACCGGTAAAACGGTAAAAATATTTAAAAAAGACATCTCCTCTTGGGATGTCTTTTTTCTTTAATAATCAATAACCATAAACTGAAATTTATGAACAATAATAAAACAATGAACCGTTCTCTTGTAGTTGTCGGAGCCATTCTGATTCAGCTCGCGCTTGGTAATTTGTATGCCTGGTCGGTGTTTACAAGCGATTTGGTACAACAAGGCTGGACAAAAGCGCAAACCCAGGTTGTTTTTTCTGTCGGAGTTGCGGTGTTTGCAGTGGTAATGGTAATTGCAGGCAGGCTGATGCCAAAACTGGGCCCGCGTAAACTTACTATTCTCAGCGGAATTGGATTGGGACTGGGATATATTATTGCCGGTCTGCTTGGTGCCGAAAACTACACTTCAACATTGATTTTTGTGGGAATTTTAGGAGGCGCCGGAATTGGTTTCGGATATGTAGTCCCGATTGCAGTTTCAATGCGTTGGTACCCTGACAAAAAAGGCATGATCACCGGACTGGCAGTTGCAGGTTTTGGATTCGGAGCTACATTGTGGATGACGCTTGCAGGTAAACTGGGAGCGTTGGGTGGCGGTCAACTCATTAAGAATATTGGAATGTCGAACACTTTCATTGTTTTGGGAATCATTTTCTTCACAATAATCATAATCGGAAGCCTCTGGATGAAGTTTCCGCCCGAAGGATGGACACCCAAAGACTGGAATCCGGAGGCTGTAAAAAAAGCAGCGTCAAAAACAGGAACAGTCGATTATTCAAGCAGTCAGATGTTGAAAACAATTCAATTTTATTTGATTGTTTTAACTTACGCATTTGGCGCAGGTGCCGGTTTAATGAGCATCGGGTTGATGAAATTATGGCCGATGGAAGCCTTACAGGCAAACGGAATAAGCAAAGAAGTGGCGGCAGCCGCGGCCACTCTTGCCATGGCCATATTTTTTGCCCTTTTTAATGGTTTGGGCCGAATCATCTGGGGAATGATCAGCGACCGGATCGGAAGAAAAATGTCAATTGCAATAATGATGGCTACGCAGGGAGTGTTTGTAATCCTGTTCCAGTGGATGGCAGGAATGCAGATTACTTTATATCTTTTCGCAATGCTGATCGGATTCAATTATGGCGGATTATTCTCGTTGTTTCCAACAATTACAGCCGATATATTCGGTGGTAAATATTTCGGACAAAATTATGGCTGGGTTTTTCTGGCGTATGCAATCGGCGGAATAATTTTCCCTATTCTTGGCGGTAAACTTGGCGATTTGAATAATTTTCCCCTTTCGTTTACTATTTGCGGAATACTGTGTTTTGTGGCAGTGTTAACTATTTTACTTGTAAAACCACTGAAAAGCAGAAACTGATATAATTCTTTAAAAAAGCAGAAAGCCCGGAGAAATCCGGGTTTTCTGCTTTTAATACGTTAACATGTTTTTAAACACCGTCAAAAGGAGTTGTTTTTAAACATACAAATGCTGTTTTTTCAACCTGATTTTGTCGGCTATTGATCTGATTTAAAGTTTGGATTAAGCTTTCCCTTATCTTTTTACCCAATGAGTTAAAAATTTCTTAAACTGACTTTTTTTACTGATTTTTATAAGCAAAATCGTGCATTATTGTTATTGCAAATTTTAATAGCCAAAACTTTAATATAACAAAAAGATATAACCAATGGCCATAAAGAAATTAAACAGCATTTTTAAGCCAAAGCGGATTGCTTTAATTGGCGTTTCAAATAATCCTGACAGTGTGGGTGGAATTACGTTGCGGAACCTGGTTGGAGGCGGATACAACGGAGTGGTTTACCCTGTTAATCCAAAACGGGAAGCCGTGTTTGGGATTCCGTGTTACCCCGATGTAAAAAGTCTGCCAAAAACGCCCGACTTGGCAGTAATTATGACTGCAGCCAAATTAGTGCCCGAAATTGTTCGCGAGTGCGGTGAAGCTGGCATCAATGGATTAATCATCATGTCAGCAGGGTTCAAGGAATCGGGAGAAGAGGGAAAAGCCCTCGAAGCCCAGGTTAAAGCCGAAAAAGCCAAATTCCCAGATATGAGGGTTATCGGACCGAATTGTCTTGGAATTCTGGTACCCGGGCTAAACATGAATGTGAGTTTCGCCGCGGGCATGCCTAAAAAAGGGCACGTTGCTTTCATTTCGCAATCAGGTGCTCTTTGCACTTCAGTACTCGACTGGGCTTATGAATCCAATATCGGTTTTTCCAACTTTGTGTCCATCGGTAACTCAATGGATGTAAGTTTCGGCGATTTAATTGACTATTTCGGACAAGATCCGAATACAAAATCTATTGTACTTTATGTTGAATCCGTTTCCGATGCCCGTACATTTATGTCGGCTGCCCGTGCATTCTCGAGGGAAAAACCCATAATTGTTTATAAATCAGGGCGATTCCCGGAATCAGCGGCAGCAGCTGCGTCACACACAGGCGCAATGGCTTCGGAGGATTCAATTTACGATGCTGTTTTCCGTCGTGCCGGCTTAGCCCGTGTTTTCGACTTCGGCGATATTTTCGATTTTACCGATCTGGTTGGCCGCAGACGCATTCCGAAAGGTAACCGACTTGCCATTGTTACCAACGCCGGAGGTCCCGGTGTAATGGCCACCGACTCCCTGATTTCGCTCGGAGGAAAGCTTGTTAAACTTTCGGACGAAACTATGCGCAGACTGAATGAATTCCTGCCACCTTTCTGGTCGCATGGTAACCCGGTTGATGTACTTGGAGATGCCACGCCTGAAAGATTTGCAACTGCCACCCAGATTGTTCTCGAAGATGAGAATGTTGATGCAGCGCTGATTTTGCTTACACCGCAGGCAATGACAGCACCGACTGCCATTGCCGAAGCAATTTCTGAACTGGCATCAAAAACAACAAAATCAATCATGACTGCCTGGATGGGTGGTGCGAGTATGCGCGAAGGTATCCAGGTTTTCAATAATGCCGGAATTTCAAGCTTCCAATATCCGGAACAGGCAATTAAAGCTTTTATGACGCTTTCCGATTATTCAAAAAATCTGGGAATGCTCTATGAAACTCCAAAAGAAGTACCGGTTTCGTTCCAATACGACCGTAACGAACTGAGAAAGAAATACCTGAAGGAAGTTTTTCCGAAAGCTAAAATACTGAATGAAGACGATTCGAAAATGCTGGTAAACGATTATGGCATTGACACCACTCACCCGATGCCTGCATCGACCGAAGACGAAGCCGTAAGAATTGCTGAAATCAAAAAGTACCCGGTGGTAATGAAAATTTACTCACCCGATATTACGCATAAATCGGATGTTGGCGGAGTAATACTCAATATAAAAGATGAAGAAATGGTCCGTGCAGCCTTCCACAACATGATAAAAACAGTTTCAGCAAAACAACCGGGAGCGCGCATCGATGGGGTTACTATTCAGAAGATGGTTGATACACGGGGTGCAATCGAATTAATTGTTGGAATTAAAAAAGACCCGATATTCGGAACTGTAATGCTGGTTGGAATGGGTGGAACCTCCGCCGAGTTGTTTAAAGATAACCGGCTCGAATTTCCACCGTTAAATGAAAAACTGGCGCGGCAAATGATCGAATCATTGAAAATTTACCCGCTTTTAAAAGGCTGGCGTGGCGAAGCACCCAAAAATATTGACAAACTTATCGAAGTCCTCATCCGGATGTCATACCTCGCCGCCGATTATCCTGAAATTGCAGAACTTGACATCAATCCGCTGATAATTACAGCAACTGATGTAATTGCTCTTGATGCCCGAATTGTAGTCGATGAAAACATCCTGAAAAATCCGGCAAAAGAATATTCTCACCTGATTTTGCGTCCGTACCCCGAAAGTCTGATGAAAAATACGGTTCTGAGGGATGGGACAGAGATACAGTTAAGGCCTATCAAACCCGAAGACGAACCGCTCTGGAGGGATATGCTGGCAAGTTGTTCAAAAGAATCGATTTACCACAGGTTCCGTTACGATTTTTATTTCGACTCGCATGAAGTAGCCACCAAATTCTGTTTTATCGATTATTCAAGAGAAGTTGCTATTGTAGCCGAAATTGAAGAAGATGGCCATAAAAAACTCATCGGAGTTGGCCGTTTAATCGCCGATCCCGACGTGGAAATAATGGAATATGCGGTATTGATTACTGATGCCTGGCAGAAAAAAGAACTGGGTTTCACACTCACCAATTACTGCATGGAGATTGCAAAATCGAAAGGAGTCAAAATTCTGGCTGCCGAAACAACAAAGGACAATAAACCTATGATCTCTGTCTTCCGGAAACTGAATTTTAAGATCAGGTTTAATGAAGACACAACCGTATCGGTAAATAAGGACCTGTCAATTGAAGATTAACTGAAAAATTTATCAGATAAAAATAATTCCCGGCAGCCGGAGTGTTCCCTGCCGGGAAATTTTTGACTGCAAATAATGGATTTAGAAAAAC
>JBBIPU010000151.1:0-9384 GCA_037442685.1 Draconibacterium sp.
ATGTAAAGGAGGGAAGTTTTGTCAATGCAGGCGATCTGATTGCAGAAATCGATCCCCGCGACTACCAGATCCAACTGGATGTGGCGCGTGCCCAATACAACCAGGTAAAATCAGAAACCGACCGTGTTGTGGAAATGTACAACAGGAAAAGCATTGCGGATGTTGATTATGAAAAAGCCGTTTCGGGGGAAAAACTCGTGACTGCACAGTTAAAGCATGCCGAAGACCAGCTTCGCGATACCAAACTACCTGCACCCTATTCTGGTTACATTCAGGATATTGGTTACGAAAAAGGCGAACTGATCAACACAGGAATGACATTTGCCAAACTTATCAGCCTTTCCGGTTACAAAATTGAGGTTGATATTCCTGCTGCCTTGTTTGTCAGAAAAGACGATTTTCTATATTTTTCATGTCAGAACGATGAAACCGGCAACGTTGAACTTCCTCTGACACTGACATCTTTTTCGATGAAAGCCGACAATAATCAGTTGTACCGGCTTTACTTCAACCTGAATCCCCAACTCAACAAAAAACTTGCTCCCGGAATGGATATAAAAGTTTTCATTTATTATAAAAATCCTGTTGGAAATTCTTTCTCGATCCCAATTGAAGCACTGTTCAAAGAGAACGGTAACTCTTATGTATGGATTTATAATCCTTCCCTTTCAGTAGTGAATAAAAAGAAGGTGGAAACTGCCGGACTTGCCGGCGATGGGAAAATAAGGATAACCGGTGGCCTTTCGGGCAACGAAAGTGTCGTGGTGGCCGGTGTCAATGTACTGAGGGAAAACCAGAAAGTCGAGGTTTTGAAACCGGCAAGTGAAACAAATATCGGAGGGCTTTTATAATGTATATAACAGAACTCACATTAAGAAAAAAAACTGTCGTCTGGTTTTTGCTGATTTGCATTACGGTGGGCGGAATCCTTTCGTATCGCGCCATCAGCAAACTTGAGGATCCGGAAATCATCGTGATGGTCGCCAGGGTTTACACAGTTTACCCGGGTGCATCGGCTCACGAAGTTGAAATGCAGGTAACCAATGTTCTTGAAGAAGAAATCAGCACACTTGCCGATATCGAAAACATCAGATCAAGGTCATCAGCCAATATTTCCGAAATTGAAGTTGAACTGAAAATGACAGTACTTCAGAAAGAAATTCAGCAACGATGGGAATTTCTTCGCAGAAAAGTGGAAGCAGCACAATCAAAATTGCCTGAAGGTGCACAGAAACCAACTGTTGTTGATGACTTTACCGATGTTTTCGGAATGTTTTATGCAATGATTGCCGAAGGATACTCTTACCAGGAAATGGCCAATTACGCCGAATACATCAAACGCGGAATGCTTGAAGTTGAAGGCGTGCGGAAAGTGCAGATTTTCGGAACACAAAATCCGGAAGTTGACATTGTGCTTTCCACTGAAAAAATGAGCCAGATGGAAGTTGCTCCATTGCAGGTAATCAGTGCAATTCAGGAAAAGAATGCAATGGTGTATGCAGGAAATCTGCAAACAGGTGACAGGATTTTAAAAGTCAATGTCAGCGATAAAATCAATGGTATTAACGATTTACAGAATCTGGTTGTTCAGGATATCAGCGGAAAACAGATTAAACTTTCCGACCTGGCTGAAATCACGAAGGGCTACCCGGAAACATTGCGAAACACCATGTTCCTGAACAACAAAAAAGCGCTTGGCATTTCCCTTTCGATGGAATCGGGTGAAAATATCCTGAACGTTGGAAAACGTGTTGATGCAAAACTTGAACAACTTGAAAAAAACATGCCTGCCGGTTTTGAATTTTCCAAGGTTTTTTTTCAACCCGACAAAGTTAATGAAGCAATCAACGGTTTTATTGTCAACCTGATCGAATCGGTGATCATAGTAATTCTTTCGCTGATGATCACCATGGGACTACGCAGTGGATTAATCATCGGCAGCAGCCTGCTGCTGGTTGTTCTGGGCACTTTCCCCATTCTTCTGGTTTCGGGCGGAAGTCTGCAGCGGATATCGCTGGGAGCATTTATTGTTGCCATGGGAATGCTGGTTGACAATGCCATTGTAGTGATCGACGGCATTCTGGTCGATATGCAGAAACACGGAAAACGGATGAGCACACTCATCGATCCTGTAAAAAGAACTGCCTGGCCGCTGCTCGGAGCCACAGTTATTGCCGCAGCCGCTTTTTTGCCTGTTTTCATTTCGAAAGACACAGCTGGAACTTACGCACGCGACTTGTTCCTTGTTCTTGCCATTTCGCTGGTGCTGAGCTGGATACTGGCATTGACACAGGTGCCCCTGTTCTCTGAAAAATTTCTGAAGCTTTCGAAAAAAGTAAAAAGTAAAGACCCGTATGATGGTATTTTTTACAGGAAATTCACACAGGCGCTGTCGTTTTTTATGACCCACAAAGTTATTACAGTAATTTCGACCATTATTATCATGGCAGTTGCCGCTTACGGTTTCACCTACGTCAAACAGACTTTTTTCCCCGACATGAATTACAACCAGGTTTACATCGAATATAAACTTCCATACGGCACAAACCCTGCGAAAGTGAATTCCGACCTGGCAGAGATTACCAATCATTTTCAAACTCTCGCTGAAGTAAAAATGGTGGTCACAAGCCAGGGAATGTCGCCAACCCGTTACTGCCTGGTCCGTTCAATGGGAGAAATATCAGATAATTACGGTGAACTCATTGTAAATTTTGAAGATTACAAAACCATGGTCAGAATGAAACCTGTTCTGGAAAAATATATCCGCGAAAATTATCCCGATGCATATTTCAGAATCCGCAAATACAATCTCTCTGTAAAATCGTCGCACCTGGTTGAAGCCGAATTCTCGGGGCCTGATCCTGCAGTGTTGCGTAATTTGAGCGAACAGGTTAAAGAAATTATGAGGAAAAATCCTTATACCGACACTTACACCATCTGCTCCGATTGGGAACCAACAGGAAAAGCATTGTTTACCCAATATGACCAGAGTGCGGCACGCAGAACTTCGACCACCCGCTCAGATGTAAGTAACGCGCTGCTTGCGGCTACCGATGGTTTGCCGCTGGGCACTTTTTACGAAGGTGAAACTCCGGTAGGCATTAATCTGAAAGTCAGAAAAAGCGATGGTTCAAGAGTGGAAATCGTGAATGATATTCCCGTCTGGAACATGGTACCAAACTTTGGGAATATTAAATCTGATGACCTCATCAAAGTAGTGTACGGCCTGAAATCTGCAGAAGAAATTACAGGCGAATTGCTGAAACCGGTTCCGCTGAGTGCAGTTACAAAAGGTGTCGAACCGGGATGGGAAGAAAGTGTGGTGCAAAGAGCCAACCGTAAAAGGATTATTCAGGCACAATGTGACCCGATTGAAGGATACAGCCCGGCTTTGCTCAGGAAAACACTTATTCCTGAAATTGAAAAAATCAGTATTCCCGAGGGATACAGCATGAGATGGGTTGGCGAATATGAACTGCAGCACATTGCACTTTCGAACATTTTCAGGTATTTACCGGTGGTTTTGATGCTCATCGTTTTTATCCTGATTTTACTTTTCAACGACATTAAACGGCCGGTGATTGTTATTGTATGTATCCCGCTGGCTGTTATTGGCATTGTGCCCGGACTCCTGATTTTTGACAAGCCATTTACTTTTATGGCGATCATCGGGGCAATCGGACTGATGGGTATGCTGATTAAAAACTCGGTTGTACTTCTCGATCAGATTCAACGACAAATTCACGAAGGACACGGTGGGTACCAGGCAATTATCAATGCCACGGTTTCGCGTACACGGCCTGTTCTCATGGCATCGCTGACTACAATTTTCGGAATGATTCCACTTGTCACCGATCCGATGTACAGCAGCATGGCTGTGGTAATTATCTGCGGTTTGCTGGTCGGAACATTAATCACCCTGATTTTTGTACCAATTCTTTATGCCGTTCTTCACAATATTCACAAAGAGGAAAATGTAAAAATATTAACCGACTGATTATGAATACTTTCATCAAAAAAATAATAATTACCACTGTATCCGGATTTTTATTCATTTTTACTGACGCCCAGGTAAGAATATCGCTGGAACAGTGCCGGGAACTGGCCCTGCGGCAAAGCGAAGAGATTCAGATTGCGCAAAAGACCATTGAAAAGGCTGACGCTGAAAAAGCCGTTGCACGCAGCTATTATTTTCCCTCGTTTTCAGGTGTGGCCATGGGATTTTCTCTGTGGGACGATATAAAATCTGAAATGTATCTGCCAACCGTAACCCCTGATTTAACAACTGGTGCAATGGTTCCGAATATCATGGTTGACCCGACCGGACAACCAATCATTGGTCCCGATGGCAACCCCATTTTTAATATGTATGCATGGCTGCCACTTGAAATCAGTCTGAAAGGAACATATATTGCCGGAGTGAACGTGGAACAACCTTTATATACAGGCGGGAAAATTTCAGCTGGTAACAAAATGGCTGAAATCGGACTTGAAATGGCTGGTTACAATCTTGAAATCCAGAAAATGAATATTCTGGCAGAGGCAGATCAGTCTTACTGGCTTTATGTGTCGGTAAAGGAAAAGGTAAAACTTGCCGGAACAGCTGTTGAAATGCTCTCCGGCCTGCTCGGGAAAGTAAACAATGCTTACAAATCGGGGCTGGTGAATCAGAATGAAATGCTCAAAATACAGGTTCAGCTGAACAAGGCTGAACTCGATCTGCAAAAAGCAAAAAACGGGCTGGAACTTACCCGAATGTCGCTGTGCCGTGTCACAGGTTTAAGTTTCGACAGCACGATTGTAGCCACCGACTCGCTGGTCAGTTACAATCCGCAAATTCAGGTTGAATCAGGTACTGAAGCAGTGTACATCAGACCTGAATTCAAAGCCCTGCAAAAAGAGATTGAAATGCAAGATCAAAACATCAGGCTTGTAAAATCTGATTACCTGCCAACTTTGGGTGTAAGCGCCGGGTACTTTTACTTTGGCGGAATGGAAGTGAGTGGCACCAGCCAGGACGATGGTTACGAAATGGTTCTTGCCGCGTTGAAAATACCGGTATTCAGTTGGGGACAAGGTAAAAACAAGATTAACTCAGCAAAAGCGACCAAACAAATAAAGGAACTTGAGCTTGAAAAAAACCGGAAATTACTTCAGCTACAGATAGAACAGGCGGGATTAAACCTGCAGGATGCTCTGATGAGAATTGAAATTTCGGAAAAGGCGCTGAAACAATCGGATGAAAACCTGCGCATCAGCAACAACAATTACGAACTCGGGTTTGAAACCATTTCCGATTTGCTGATGTCGCGTCTTGAATGGCAAAAAACTTACAGTGAACTGATTGATGCCAAAACCGATTTTAAAATAAAAGAAACTGTTTACCTGAAAGTAACCGGAAAATTGGGAATGGAATAGAAGCATTTTAAATTCATAATACTATTTCCTGAAAATAGAAAATCAGACTTCAACTACGCTGTAATGACAGATTCTTTATTCTTATCATTTCGAGGAACCAACCAATTTTATTGGGTATAATGGGGCAATGACAGAAAGCTGTAACATAGCTGTCATTTCGACGAGTTCGCGAGGAGAAATCTCTTCGAATAAAAAGATCTCTCTCCACCGGTTGGCGGATCAAGATGACAGGTAAATTGAATTCAGTCGTTAGTAAGGTAGTCGAAGGTTGTTCAAAATAATACTCTTTTAAATTTTATCCTCACTAAACTTAAATCATTCAAAATATTAAACAGTCATTCAAACTGTCAATGAACCAAAAAGTTGACTATTTTTATGAAACCAAATGAAAAGAAAAACAGAGAAAATCAGATGATTGGAAAAAATCTGCTGTTTATCAGCAAACTGCCTACCTACACTTTAAAACACACTGCCATCCGCATTTTACTGGTAGGTTTCACAGGCTTTCTGTTTCTTTTTATTGCAGTTAATTTTTCAGCCAAAAACACCATCGAAATCACCTCTGTTCAATATTTCAGGGTGATTCTTATTTTCATCATCGGAAGCGAAATCAATGTTTTTTTAGACAATGTGGCGGAACATTTTTTCCCGATTCCTGAAAAAATCGGTTTAAGGATTGCCATGCACTTAATATTCAGTGTTTTGTTTGCCTGGGTGGCAGTTGTATATTTCGAAAGCCTGATGGAAAGCGGCAGTTTGCTGAAAGAACCGGTTGTAAAACTGATGATTGTTTTGGGTGGCATCTTCATATTTATTCTTCTTGTTGTTTCCATCGGGTTGCGTATTACGGAAAAATGGATCAAATCGGTTAACGAACTTGAAGAACTGAGACAGGTTAAACTGCTTGATGATTACAATGCATTGCAGGACCAGTTAAATCCGCATTTCCTGTTTAATAACCTGAGTATTTTGAAATCGATGATTATTTATGACCAGAAAGCAGCAGTTGAATTTACCCAGAATTTCACCGATTTTTACCGGTATGTATTGCAAAGCAGTGGCAAATCTACAGTCAGGTTAAAGGACGAGATTGACCTGTTACACTCGTTCATCGCAATTCATAAAGAACGGTTGGGTGAAAATCTGATGGTGAAAATTGATATTCCAGAAGAATCAACCAAAAAAAACATTCCCCCGCTTTCGTTACAGTTACTTGTCGAAAACGCGATTAAACACAATATTGCAGGTAAAGAAAATCCGCTCATTATTGAAGTTTATTCCGATGCAGATTCGGTTACAGTAAAAAATAATTTCCAACCGCGCGAAACCACTTATTCAACACGGAACGGACTGAAAAACCTGGTTCAGCGATACAAAATGCTTTCCGAAAAAGAAGTTGAGATAATTCAGGACAATTCGTATTTTACCGTAACATTGCCACTACTCTGAAAAATATGGAAATAAAAGTTGCAATAGTGGAAGATGAATTGCATAACCAGCGGTTATTGCAGGGAATGATTCATGCGCTCAGGCCTGAGTGGAAATTAGTTGCAGTAATTTCTGGAATTAAAGAAGGAGTGGAATTTTTTGAAAAAAATCAGCCCGACCTTGTTTTAATGGATGTACAACTGGAAGATGGCGTTTGTTTCTCCATTTTCGAAAAGGTGAAACTTGAAAGTCCCGTAATTTTTACAACTGCTTTCGACAATTACGCCATCCAGGCGTTTAAAGTCAACAGCATCGATTATCTTTTAAAACCAATCAAGGAATCGGAATTGGAAAGCGCCATCCTGAAATTTGAAAACAGAAACTATTTACTGAAAAAACAACCTGCCGTTGATTACAGCGAGATTCTGGATGCCATCCGTTTGGGGAAAATCAGGTACCGCAAACGTTTTCTGGTAAATGGAGTCAGCGCTTTTTACAAAATCGATGTTAAGGATGTGGCTTTTTTTTACAGCGAAAACAAGGTAACTTCGGCAGTGACTTACGAAAAAAAGGAACACGTTCTGGATACCACGCTGGAAACGCTGGAGGATGAACTCGATCCGGCTGAATTTTTCAGGGCAAACCGAAGTACCATCGTTCACATCGATTCAGTTTATAAAATTGAGAACTATTTTGGTGGAAAACTGCATGTAAAACTACTGCCAAAACTCAACACTGAAGTCATTGTCAGCCGCCTGAAAAATATGGCTTTCAGAAATTGGATTGAAAAATAACCGGATAAATACTGGTGCTGCGTTTTCCAACCGCGAATAAAACAGGCGGATACAATCCACCGCACCCATAAGAAAGCCCGGCAGAACCGGGCTTTCTCAGTACTCAATACTAATATCTCAGTACTATTTTATTCTTTCCAGACCGGCACTCTTCCGGGAGTCCACGGGGCGCCTATTTTGTTGAGTTCAGCTTCCAGCGCCGGAATATCGGTTTCAACAATCTTTTTTAATGCCTCCAGCACCGGCGGGAATTCTTCTTTCAGAATTTCGTAGTTCTGTTTCTCTGTGGTTGTAATACCGGTGGTTGAGCCCATGTGAGTGTAAGTTATTATTCCTAAACGGGTATTAAGCGGAACCTGCGCAGGCGGAACCTCTTCTGCACTCGCTTTGGCTTTTAATCCGTTCATTTTAAAATTCAGTTCTTCAAGTTCATTGCTCAGTTTACGTGCTTTATCCATCAATTCCTGATTTGCACCCGGTGTGGAATAAATAGCCTGTTTTATATTTTCCACTTTCGTTGTTGTTTCGGTAATTAACCGGCCGGTTCCAACAACGGCAATGGCCAGTTTATTCACCTGCCGGGCAAAATCAACATTCTCCTGATAATTTTCTGCCGGCAAAGATGTATTGTTCAGTTTTTTACAGGTAAACTCAACAGGATCAGCAAGGTTTTTTAATTCTCCATCGTGCCAGATCTGCAAACCAACTTTGTAGGTTCCGGGCATCACGAGAATTCCACCGCCTCCGCCACCACCGCGGCGTCCTCTTCTTCCGCCGGTTTCGCCAACCGGGTTAAAGTTGCCGGTTACATTCACGCTTGTTGACATTCCGTAACGTAAATCCCAGTTGATCCGGTTAATTCCCTGCGCCGGTGCAGCGGTTAATTGTCTGACCACATTGTTTTCCGAATCATAAACCGTAAATATTAAATGCGATTTTTCCTCTTTATCTTCCAGTTCCATCTCTCTCCAAGTGGGCTGAGGAATAGGTTCACCTGCTTCAAATAGTTTTTTCTCATTTTCTTTTCTGATGTCCTTTTTACTTTTCAGAGCTTCTTTCAGATAATAAGTAAATGTTGCTCCAAAATCAGGATTCTCAGCTGTGTAATATGTATTTCCCTGGTTGTCTTTTCCGCTTGATTGCACAAACATAAGCGCATCTTTTACAGGAAAAATTAAGGCTTCCTTTTCTTTCAGGTCTTCCGAAATTTCACGAAGCGGACTGTAATCGTCGAGAATATAAAATCCCCGTCCGAAAGTAGCAATAACCAGATCGCTTTCCTTTTTCTGAATAACCATATCGAAAACAGCAATGGTTGGCATTCCCGATTTCAGTTGTACCCAGTTTTTCCCGCCATCGACTGTGAAGAAAGCGCCAAACTCTGTTCCTGCAAAAAGTAACTCAGGTTTTTTAAAGTCCTGTAAAATAACATGAACAGAACCATTTTCAGGAAGATTTCCGCTGATCGAAGTCCATGTTTTTCCTTTATCTGTGCTTTTAAAAATGTAAGGTTTGAAATCGTCACGTTTCAAATTGTCGAAAGTTGCGTACACCACGTTTTCATCAAACAAGTCGGCCTGAATATCGCTGACATAGGTATATTCCGGCACACCCGGGAATGATTTTACCTGGCGCCAGTTTTTTCCTCCATCTTCGGTAACCGAAATCACCCCGTCATCGGTGCCGGCATACAACAAACCTTCTTTCAGAGGCGATTCATTCAGCGCTACAATCGTTCCCCACA
>JBBIPU010000152.1:0-9314 GCA_037442685.1 Draconibacterium sp.
ATATTTAAGCAACACTAAATCATGCCAGAAATTTGAAGTCAATAATTCTGAATGCTTCGGTAAAAATTATGGCCTGATGGTTAACCAACCCCGGAAATCAAATACTATCTGAACCAGGCTGTAATATTCAGAATACAAAATCAGGATGTTTTTAACCGAAAAAAAGTTAATTGCAATATTTGGCAATGTATTCAAGTGCCTTGTTCATTCCCAGGTCGAGCGCTTTTTTAAAGTCTTCGCAGGCGAGTTCAGGCTGTTCGTTCAGCACTCTTAAATTTGCCCTGTTAAAGTAAGCTGAAGCCAGTGTCGGATTAATCGTAATGGCCATTGAATAATCTTCGATTGCGCCTTCGTAGTCTTTCATGTTCTTCCTGATCAGTCCGCGATTATTGTAAGCGAGAACATTTGAAGCGTCAAGTTCAATTGTTTTGGTATAATCTTCGAGCGCCCCTTTAAAATCTTCAATATGGTTTTTAGCTATTGCACGGTTGTAATATGCCTGAGCAAAATATTTATCAAGTTCAATGGCTTTGTCGTAGTCTTTAATGGCTTCCTTATATTGTCTTTTATCGAATTTTTCGTTTGCCGAATTGTAAAATTCTTTTGCATTCTGGGCAAATGAAACACTATAAACAAGGGTGATAAATAATAAAATGAATGTTTTTTTCATGACTTTTAATAATGCAAAATCTTTAATAGTGCAAAAATATAAATCTGAATCAGATTATAAAACCAATAAATCAGGAATTTGCGTTAATTTTTCAATTTGTTGTTGTAATTCTTTTTCCCGGGAATAACTCCCCTGACTCCACCTTCGGGATTTTCAACATCGTTTTTGTATCGGGGAATAAGATGAATATGAGCGTGAGGAATGGTCTGACCTGCAGGTTCGTTTATGTTTATTCCAACATTGAAACCATCGGGATTAAAACTTTTAATCAGAATTTCTTTCACAGCATTTACCATAAACCAACAGGCCGATTGTTCTTTAAAGGAGAGTTCGAAGTAGCTGGAACAATGTTTTTTAGGGATGATTAGGGTATGCCCGTCGGAAACCGGGAATTTGTCGAAAATTGCGTAAGCGGTTGCTGTTTCGGCAATCAGTTCCCTTTCTTTACCGGGATTACAAAAAGGGCAGTCAAGATTTTCACTTCGTTTTATCTGGTTAAAATGTTTATACTCATAAATTTCACAATTCTCATTTCTGAAAATTGACTTGAACGGAAGTTTTACATTACACTGGTAAGTTGGTTTCTGATGAATTTTATGTGTTCTGAAACCTTCGAACCGCAAATCGCGCCTAACGGCAAAGTAAACATGGCCCGTCGGTTTTACCAGTTGCGAAAGTTCAAGTAAAACCGCTGCCTGTTCCTCTGGAAGAAGCACATTTAAAACATAGAGGCAAATAATTGTATCAAACTTTTTTTGTGGGTATTCGGGAAAATAGTGTTTGTCGTAACCTGAAATGTTGATTCCTTTTGCTTTCAGCAATTCCACATCTTTCCCAAAACCACATCCGAAATCCAGAACTTCACCATTCAGCAAATTATGGTTCAGTAAAAACTTTGCTGGAAAAGAGAGAGTTTCTCTCTCTTTTGCTGTGAGATGGCTGTATTTATTAGGTTGATTCATTGTATTCCATGCCATTCGGTAAAACCACGGTTATTAATCAGGTATTTACAACTGCTTTTCAGATGCTCAAAGGCATTCTCTTTCCAATTAATTTTTGTATTGTTTCCTAATAATGCCAATTGAATCTCTTTCTGAAATCTTTCAGGAAGATTTTTATTCAACATTTCCCAATAATCAAGAATTATCTTTTTCCTTTTTTCAATTAATGAAACAGAGGGTATTTTATCCCTCTTTAGATTGTTGGTTTTTCTGTCTGATGGAAGTAAATTCCATAAATCATTATTTTTCCATATTGAGAAAGGAATGACGTGATCCACTTCAAATTTTTCGATTGAATTACCAGACCAAACACAAAAAACAACTCCTTCATTATTTAACAATGACGTGTAAATTTTTCTTGATTCGCTTGCTTCTCTTTCAGTTACAGGATTTTTTAAAACAAAATTTATTGCTTTTTCAAAAGATAAATTTTCTTTGGATGCTTTTACTGAAAATTCAGCCCATTTGAAAAGAATTGAATCTTGACCACTGATGAAACTACCTAATATTTGAAATGCCTCGTAATATTCAATTGGAATTGAAAAAGATCCGAAATTTCTAACTAATACCTCTAAATCAATTTCATAGATTGCTTTAATTGTGGAATCTGCTTCATTTTGAAAGATTGAATAGTGTCCATTGTTGAGTGAATACCCAATGTGCTTCATTGGCATTCGTGTAATTGTGTCTTTAATTTTTTTTGCTAACAATATAAATTCTGTATGCAAGTGATTTGGTATTCCCTTGTTTTTTAAGTCATTGTAAAACGCCGAAAAACCTCCAATTTTCTTGTATTTTGAAATGATTTCTTTGAATTGAATTTCAAATGCAAGATTTACAATACCGTTAATTTGAGGGATGTACTCAGCAGATTCTAAAATCGGATAGTAGTATAACAACCATTTTTCTATCAATAGTCCAGTCGGAAAGAATACTTTATCTTTTGAAAAGGTGATAAAAGGAGAATTATCTTGAATGATATCAATCACACCACGCAGAAGAGCAAATTTATAAGTAGTTGATTTACTGTCTCTCTCTATAATTTTGCTAATGTTTGAGAATATCTCATTTCTCATATTTGACATATTTTTCTGGGGTAAAAAGTTTTAGTAAAGATATAATTTCAGAAAACTAAGAAAACCAAGATTTGGGTTTTATAATCAAAAAAAAGAGGAACCATTTTCAGTTCCCCTGTAATCAGCGCTTTTCAGCTATTTTGTTTTTTTCAATTCTTTCAATATCACCGATTCCAACCTCTACCCAATCTTCACCGCTTTCTCCACTTTTGATTTAAGTAGCGCGATATCGGGCACATCCATAATTGTATTTACAAAGTGGAAGTGAATACCATTGAGGTAAACATGAACGATTAAGTTTTATCTGATAACTTGTTGAAAATTTATTACACCATTTTGTTTCACTATCTGTATTTTAGCGAAATGTTTTTTAACGGTTATTTGAGATCGAATTCATCGGATAAATTGAGCGCAAAAACTATTTACATACTGAACAAAGTATTTGAGGTTGCGGCAGAAACACGCAGGGAATAAAATGCTTTAATTAAAAAACAGAAATCTGTTAAAAATACAAAATATATGAATTTAAGTGATTACAGAGCCATTAGGGAATCGGGGAAAGAAATAGGGGGAGATATTTTTAAATATGCAGTTGACGGTAATAAGCAGGATTTAATTTCAGCCGCCAAATTGCTGGGATTTTGGAACGGAAAAATGATGGTATTTGATTCGCAGGAAGATTCGGAAACCCTGATGGATTTTATGGTTTTCGAAAAGATAAGCTCAAATCTTCCGGCATGTAAACGTTTTCAGATGAGTAATCCGAAACTGAATGCATTGCAACAGGAACACCTGGATGGGATACTCAATAATTATTCCTCGCTTTTTGAAGTAAAAAGCATTGATTCTGTTGGTAATACATTGGTTTTGGAAGATTTGCTGGACCCCGGCAAAAAAGAGTATCTGTTAATGGACATTGGCATGTCGAAAACAATGCAGGCTGGTTTTATTTTGTTTACCCGCTTAATCCCTATTCGTGATATCAATATGACTTCTGGAGTATCGTTTGCATTTGATCGGGCATACAAAGAAATCTTACTTTCAGCTCATTCATTTGCATCGTTTAAAAAAAGGCGAAAACTAACTTCTACAGAAACATACATACTGTTTCAAGATAAAAAACAACAGTTTGGAATAGAAACAAGAACAGAATCTGTTTAATACTGTTTATGCATCCTATCCAATCTTCACCGCCTTTTCCACCTTTGTTTTCAGGAGTGCGATGTCGAGTACATCGATTATGGTTTTGACAAATAAAATTTTACGCCTTTCAGGTAAACATTTACGGTTAAAGTATTATTTTATAATACGATTGTATTTAACTATCTGTAATTTAGCGAAATGTTTATTTGACGGTTATTTGACAGACAAAACAATGGAAAAAAAAAGACTTGCAATATGAATAAACCAATCATTCCTGGCTCGTTTGTTCAGGATATTAAATTAATCATCGGGCAAGCCCGTACACAGGCTGTGCGAAGTGTCGAGTTTCACAGGGTAGAGATGTACTGGAAACTGGGCGAGCGTATTTTTGAAGAAGAACAGCAGGGAAAAGAACGCGCTGATTATGGCGCTTACCTGATCCGCAACCTGGCAATAGAGTTGGAACCCGAATTTGGCAGCGGGTTTTCGTACCGGCAATTAAACTGGTGTCGCCAGTTTTATCGCGTTTTTCCAATTGTGAACGCACTGCGTTCACAATTGAACTGGACACAATACAGAATGTTGATTCAAATTGAAGATAGCTCAAAAAGAGAGTATTACGAACTTGAAGCAGTAAAAAATAGCTGGACCGGACGTGAATTGGAACGGCAAATCAGTTCTGGTTTGTTTGAGCGTTTGTTGTTAAGTAACGACAAGGAATCGGTGATGTTGGTAGCGCGCAATCAGCGATTGCCCGAACTGCCACATGAGATTGTTAAAGACCCGATGATACTGGAATTTTTGGGACTTGAGCGAAAACCACAATACTACGAAAAAGACCTGGAATTGGCATTAATAGAACATTTGCAGCAATTTATGCTTGAACTGGGAAATGGGTTCTGCTTTGTTGCTCGCCAGAAACGCTTCCTGATTGAAGATGATGAATATTTCGCCGACCTGGTTTTTTACAACCGGTTATTGCGTTGTTTTGTGGTTATTGATATTAAAACAAAAAAAATTACACACAAAGACCTGGGTCAATTGCAGATGTATGTAAACCATTACGACCGAAACGAAAAACTTCCCGAAGAGAATCCAACCATAGGTATTTTGTTGTGCGCCAAAAAGAACAACGAAATGGTGAAACTTACACTGCCACAGGATAACCGCTCAATCTTGGCAAGTCAGTATCAACTGTATTTACCGTCGGAAACGCAACTGCTCGACGAACTGAAAAAAGAAATTCAGAACGAAGAAAGCAGGAGGATGAATGATGAACAGGTATAAACCAATTGCGTCCGCAGTGCGGACACAATTCGATGGTTAATTGAAAGCAATTAAAATTTGACTGCAAGCTGAAATTATAATCCTGTCAGTGCTTACCCAATTTTTACCGCCTTTTCCACCTTTGTTTTCAGTAGCGCGATATCAAGTACTTCCATAATTGTATTCACAAAATGGAATTTTATTCCTTTCAGGTATTCTTCCTTTATTTCTTCGAGGTGTTTTTTATTTTCTTCCGAAAGAATGATTTCATTGATTCCTGCCCGTTTGGCCGCCAGTATTTTTTCCTTGATCCCACCAACCGGCATCACTTTTCCACGCAACGTAATTTCACCTGTCATGGCGAGGCTTTTTTTCACTTTACGCTGTGTAAATGCCGAGGCAAGCGAAGTAACCATTGTAACTCCAGCCGACGGGCCGTCTTTTGGTATTGCGCCTTCGGGAACGTGAATGTGTACATTCCAGTTGGCAAAAACTTCGGGGTCGAGTTCAAGTTTTTCGGCGTGCGATTTTAAATACTCGTGTGCCAGCATTGCCGATTCCTTCATTACATCGCCCAGGTTCCCGGTTAGGGTCAGCGCGCCTTTTCCTTTGCTGAGGCTGGTTTCAACATACAGAATCTCGCCACCAACGGCCGTCCATGCCAAACCGGTAACCACGCCTGCAAATTCGTTGCCCTGGTATTTTTCTTTTGAATATTCCAGTACACCGAGGTACTCCCGGATGTCGGCCTTTGTGAGTTTTTTATTGTAATATTCCTCAAATGCAATTTTTTTGGCAATTCTGCGGATGATCTTTGCCAGTTTTTTATCGAGTTCACGAACTCCTGATTCGCGGGTATATCCATCGATTATCAGTTCAATGATTTCTTTGGAGAAAGAAACATCGGTTTTTTTCAGGCCGTGATTTTCGAGCTGTTTGGGAATAAGGTGGCGTTTGGCAATTTCTATTTTTTCCTCCACCAGGTAGCCGCTCACTTCAATCAGTTCCAGACGGTCGCGGAGCGGTGGCGCAATTGTGCTCAAAGTATTTGCGGTGGCAATGAACATTACCTTCGAGAGGTCGTAATCAACTTCGATATAATTGTCGTGAAATTCGGAATTCTGTTCCGGATCGAGCACTTCAAGCAGCGCCGAGGCCGGATCGCCGTGAAAATGTTTTGAAACTTTATCGATCTCGTCGAGAATAAAAACCGGGTTCGATGATTTTGCCTTTTTTATATTCTGGATAATCCGGCCGGGCATTGCACCGATATAAGTTTTCCGGTGCCCGCGGATTTCAGATTCGTCGTTCAACCCACCCAGGCTGACACGAACATAATTTCTTCCCAGCGCCCTTGCCACCGACTTGCCCAGCGATGTTTTGCCAACTCCGGGCGGGCCGTATAAACACAGGATGGGAGATTTCATATCGTTTTTCAGTTTCAGCACTGCCAGGTGTTCCAAAATTCTTTCCTTCACTTTTTCAAGTCCGTAATGGTCTTCTTCCAGGATTTTACTGGCATTTTTCAGATCGAAATTGTCGTTGGTATATTCGTTCCAGGGCAGGTCGAGCAAGGTCTGACAAAATGTGTACTGCACCGAATATTCACCGGCTGCGGGATTTAAACGGCTCAGTTTTTCAACTTCCTTGCTGAAAAATTTGCCGACTTCTTTACTCCATTTTTTTGCTTTGGCTCTTTCCCTGAAAGTGTTGATTTCCTGTTCAGCCGGGTTTCCGCCCAGTTCGTCCTGAATGGTTTTCATCTGCAGGTTAAGCATGAATTCGCGCTGCTGCCTGTCGATGTCGGTTTTTACTTTTTTCTGGATGTCGTGCTTCAGTTCCAGCATCTGTACTTCCTTAACGAGGTAACTGATTGCCTGAATACCACGGTCTTTCAGACTTTCAATTTCAAGAAGCTTTTGTTTGTCGTCAACTTTAATGTCGGTGTTCGAACAGATGAAATTGATGAGGAAGGAGGAATTCTCAATGTTTTTAACTGCAAAAGTAGCTTCGGGCGGTACATTGGCAGTGAACTGAGCTATTTTGATCGAAAGATCTTTCAGAGAACCAACAATGGCATTGAATTCATTGTCGTTTTCGGGTAAAATGTCGTTTAAAGGTTCAACCCTGGCTTTAAAATAAGGGGTTTCAGTAACAAAAGCTGAAATTCTGTAACGCCGTTTCCCCTGAATAATTACCGATGTTGAACCATCGGGCATTTCAAGTACCTTCAGGATTTCAGCCACTGTTCCGATTTCAAAAATATCGGTTGTTTTCGGATGATCGACTGTGTAATCTTTTTGTGCCACAGTTCCCAGAAGTTTGCTTCCGCGGTTTACATCACGAATCAATTCGAGCGATGTTTCGCGCCCAACGGTAATCGGCAGAACCACTCCCGGAAAAAGAACTGTATTCCGGAGCGGTAATATCGGAAGTATATCAGGAACTTCTGTGTTTTTCAGATCACGGTCGTCACCGTCAGCAATTATCGGAATAATCTCCGATTCGTTATCCATCGATCCTAATCCTATAAAATTCTGAAATCCCGGATTTTTAAATTTCCCCATTTTATTATGATTTATGACAATCTGGCTTTCCCAGAAACATTTAAATAACAGGCATTTCTTTAAACAATTGACGTGCCAATCCATTAAAGGTAATTTAAGCGCAAATTGTTCAGGCTTTTAAATCCTGTTTACTGACAAGATTGCATTTAAATCAAAAAAAAAAGCTCCGCTGGCGGAGCTTTAAATAAGTTTATAAAAAAATTATTTTTTCCTGTTTTCCATGTGTTTGGCGTAGCGGTTCATGAATTTGTCAACACGGCCTGCGGTGTCAACAAGTTTAACCTTGCCTGTATAAAACGGATGAGATGTATTCGAAATCTCAATTTTGAAAATCGGATACTCAACACCGTCGATAACTTCTGTTTCCCTTGTATTTACAGTTGATTTTGTAAAAAAGGTGTGACCGTTCGACATATCCCTGAAAGCAACCAGCCTGTATTCTTTCGGATGAATATTTTTTTTCATTTTATTTGTTTTTTATTCCGAATGGTCACATTCAAACCTTGTAATCCATTCGTTTATTGTTATTATTCTTTTTTCAATCGGGCTGCAAAGATAAATATTGTTCCTTATAAACCAAAAATAAAAATCAAATTTTACCGGTTTTTAATTTTACTTTTTCGTTAAGCGCTTCGGGCCCGATAATGGGTGCCCGGGTAAAGGGTTTATTGCGATCGAAAAGGTACCGCATTGTGTAGTGGGTTTTGGCTCTTTTAGCTCCTGTAGCTTCGTATGTTGCTATAATTTTCGGGTTAAAATCGCCTGCCCACGAGAACTCGACTTCAGTGTATTGTGGCTTCTTTTTCATTAACTGTTCCTGGTGCCAGAAAATGGCAGAGTCCACTCCCGAGCGCTGGTATTTCGGATCGATTCCCATAATAAAAACGCGGGTGCGTGTCATGATTTTTTTTCTCTTGTAATAGAGAAATTTCACAATTCCCCGGAAATTCAGTTTGCCATTTAATTTTCTCAATATCTGGTTGATATCAGGAATCATTACAAATACTGCAATCGGTTTTTCATCGTGGTAAGCAAACCATATCATTTCGGGATCGAGAATCTGTTTGGAGGAAAGTATGAAATCCCTGATATCCTCAGGATCAATGGGTTTGTAATGTTCGTGAAAAGCCCATGCGGCATCGTAAATGGTGCAGAAATCATTTACAAACTTATCGGTTTGTTTAAAATCGAAATGTCTGAATTTGTACTGAGGTTTTTTAGCAATCCATTCGGCAATTTTCCAGAATCGTTCAGGAAAAGGTTTGGTATAGTCGAGATGGTAACAGTATTGTTCAAAATATACTTCGAAGCCGAAATTCCGGAACAATTTTTCATAATACGGCGGATTGTAAGGCATCCCGTAACCCTGTGGCATAAATCCCTTTACAAGAAGACCCCAGTTGACGTAATTTTCCCCAAAATTGATGGGGCCATCCATCGCTGCCATCCCGTTTGCCTTGTTCCAATCGGCAGCGGCCTGAAACAGCATATTGGCAGCTTCCTGATTGTTCGTGCACTCAAAAAAGCCACATCCCCCGGTGGGTTGCTCGTAGGTGTGCGCAAGGTTTTCGTTAATAAAAGCAGCAATTCT
>JBBIPU010000153.1:0-1648 GCA_037442685.1 Draconibacterium sp.
CTGTACCTGAGTTTTAAAAATCCATCAGAAACTGATATGACACTGACTTTGAATATTTTCCATCATCACCAGTTGGCGGTTGAATTGCCGCAAAGCGAAATTACCATTCCGGCAGGTGGCGAAAAACAGGTGGAAATTCTGTTGAGCTCATCAAAACCGCTCGATTATGCAAACATAGACCTGCTTTGCACCGAATGGGAAATCAGGTATAATGGCGCAGAAAATAAGAATTTCACGCTCCAGGGAAAATCGCAGTTTGCCGTTCAGCCGACGAAAACCGAGTTTATTACCAAAAACATCAACACATTTTTAGACAAAGCCAAAATCACTTTCAACAACCCGTTTAACAGCCTCACAACGGTTTATTCTGAAAATAAATCGGTTGAAAAAACCTACAGTCAGCAAGTTCAGATTGATAAAAACACCACTTTTTCGTTCCAGATAAAAAACGGTAAAAACGAAGTGAGCGGGAATGAAATCCGTGAATTCAGAAAAATCGCCTACCTCGAACCGGTGAAAGTTTCCAATCCACAAGCTGGTTTAAAATATGCCAGTTTTGAAGGTGACTGGGAAACCCTTCCCGATTTTAAATCGCTGACTCCGAAAAAGGAAGGGAAGGCCACTGATTTTATGGTTGCTGACATTGCACCCCGGGAAGACCACTGGGCGCTGGGTTACAACGGGTTCATCAAAATTGAAGAGGACAACCTTTACATTTTCAGGGTGAACGCTGATGATGCTGCCCGCTTTTATATTGGCGGTGAACTGGTTGCCGATGAAAAAACAAAAATCAAAGGTGAAAACGTCGGGGCTGTAGCACTGAAAAAAGGATTTCACCCGGTGAGGATTGAATATCTCGAAAAAGAAGGAAATCAGCGGCTGCGGTTTTATGTGAAAAACAACGAGCTGGACGACTGGAAACTGATGGAAAACGGTTGGTTTTGGATTGAAAAATAATATAGATTTTTCTGAAAATTATCAATAAAACATGCCACAAAGGCTCGAAGGCACAAAGTTTCACGAAGTTTTCTTTGTGATTCTTGGTGTCTTCGTGTCTTCGTGGCAAAAAGGACTTCTCAAAGTGAGAATATAAATATTGATTAAAATGAGACAAATGAAAATTCTTTTGGCATTGATTATTGCCGTTTTAGTATTTGGTTGTTCAAAAACAAGTCAGAAACAATCTGAGCTCAAATGGAGCGAAGAGTGGCAGGGACGGATTTATCCGCCTGAACACGAAATTGTTACCGACTCAACGAGCGGGGCAAAACTGATTTTTGCCACCACTAATCCGGCAAAAGACCTGAATTTTTATTTCGACTGGAATTGCTGGTTCCGCGACCAGTCGTGCATGTTTTTCACTTCCGACCGCAACGGAAAAACTGAGCTTTTCGGTTATGTTCCCAAAACCGGCGAGCTTGTGTGTTTCAGTCCCGAAAACAAAGAGAAAAACTACTGGTTTGGCTTTGTTGATTTCGACTCACACGATGTGTATGTTTCGGGCAATAACACCTTGATAAACTGGAATATCGGCCTGCAATTCAATGCCGACTCCACAAAAGTTACCGGTGTTACTGTGAAAGAACGGATGATTGCCACAGCACCCGAAGGGAAAAACTTTTTTGGCGCACTCTCTCAAAGCGCCGAC
>JBBIPU010000153.1:1748-9230 GCA_037442685.1 Draconibacterium sp.
TGCAGGAACCGGGCGAACTGGTTACCCACGAAGACTGGTGGGTGGACGACCAGCTCACTTTCTGCGGAGGCTACGAAAAAGAAGAATCGCATGTAAAACTGGTGAGCATTCACGACCAGAAAACACGCATCATCGGCGCCGGTGCATGGTGGGAAGGCGGCACCCCGTTTGAACTCTCGCAATACAACTGGTGGCACGCTTCCGGCGCCCGCGACGGGAAATGGGTGGCTACCGACAACTGGCACGGCCACATTGCCGTTATCGATATGAGAACCTCGCACTTGCGGCTGCTTACCAAAAACCACCGTGTTTATGGCAAGGGCGAACACCCGCACGTGGGTTGGGCTCCCGACAGCAAAAGTGTTGAATTCACCTCGCACAAACGAGGAAATCCGGATGTGGTAATTGGCTACCTTCCGCTGGAAAAATGGGAGAATCCGTTTGAAGAATAGTAAAAAGGCAAAGACTGAGGCAAAGGCTCAGTTGTTAGCGGCAGTAGGGAGTAGGCAGTTATTAATCGCTTTCGTTCCCTGAAATCAAAAAACGCCGGACTTTTTTAACCCGGCGCTTTTTTTTCGATTTAGTCAACTTATTTCATTTTTATATGAACCTGGGTATCGTTAATTGGCAGGTCGGTCCAGAAACTGTTTACAATTTGCGCAAAATCGGGAGCCACAACCGCAAGTTGCTGAAGTTTTTTCCGTTCATCCGGTTTTATTTTTTCATCGCCTGCATAGTGTGCCATAATCCCATTTCTCAGAAATGGCGCAATGTACTGTGCTTGTTCCTCTTCAAGGTTATAAGGCGGATGCGTTAAAGCATATTCAAAATAAAAATCGAGATGTCCTGACAGAAACATTTTTGAATAGGTCACAAAATCTACTCTTGGTGGAAAAGGGAAATTGATGCTAGTTATTCTTTTTGAGTCTATCTTAACAAAGTTATCATCAAGAATGATTAACCGGTATGGACTGGGAGCAGTAACCAGGGAACCTGTCTCAACATCGGAAAATGTATTTTTACCTACTGAAATCTGAGAAATATCGTTTGCATGATAATGACCTGTAAAAACAAGTTTTATCCCCATTGACATTAAAGCAACAGCATTTTCCTGCCAGTTTTCGACCAGGTAACCAGGATCGATTTCTTCCTGTCCCCAGTAATGCTGAAGAATTCCATGATGCATCATTGCAAGTACAGTAATGTTTTGAGCCATTGCCTCAGCCATTTTTTCCTGAATCCAGGCCATGGTTTCCAATTTAATCCTTCCACCTACAATCGGAGTAGTTGTATTTTCTTCATACCGGCATGCATCTATTCCAAGTATCCAGAGTTTATTGTTTGGCTGACAAATGTAACTCAGTGAGTTTTCATCCCTGTAAATGGCATTATCATATCCGAAATCGCCATAAATTCCGGCAAAATCTTCAGCTGAAATTCTTGCTGTTGGACTTGGTGGTGAAACGCTGAAATCGAGTGCATCAGGATTATTGATGTCGTGATTACCGGGAATTACAAAAATCTTTGTTCCTGTTTCTTCGGCAAAATCTTTCAGCAATCCCGAAACTGTTTCATGGTTTTTAAGTTCCCCATCCTTTGTAAGGTCACCCGGAATGAGAAGAATGTCGGGTTTTTCCATGGCAAGTTCACTTAGTACCTGACGCAGGATCGGATCACTGAGTGTGATGAGTTTTGGATCCGCGGCAAGATACATCTGGTAATAATAATCCGTCTCCGGATCAGCGGGCAATAGCGCCGGGCTCATGTAATGAACATCACTTATTACAGCAATTTTCAATTTCGGCACCGCCGATTTTAATGCATCGGAATCTGAAAGATTCGTTGGGTCAGTCAATTCGTCTTTGTTGCATGCTGCAACCAGTAAAACGATTAAAAACAAATAAAAGAACTTTACATTTTTCATTTAAAAGTTTCTTTTTGATTAATTAGTTTTTTTTTTAATAAAGTCTTCATAATGAAGATTACGAAAAGAGCACATGGTAAATGTCATTGCGAACAATTAAATTTACAAAAATTACCGGAAACCGTCAAAATTCTTTGCATTTCAGAATGCTACCGATCATTATATTTTTCTGCTGATTACGGGGAAAAAAACCGGTTGCCAAAAATGTTGTTTTTGCCTGCCACATAAATTTAGCCGACAGTTGTTATCTTTAACAAAAAATCGATTTATGGATATACAGGTTGTAAAAGGAAACGGGGAAAAAGCGCTGTTCAATCCCGAAAAGCTGAAGCAGGCACTGGCATCATCAGGAGCGGGAATCGCTGAACAGGAAAGAATTACAGATCAGGTAATTTCAAAACTGTATGATGGAATTCGAACCCGGAAAATTTACCAGATGGCTTTTGACTTATTGAAAAAGGAGTCGTTAAAAACTGCCGGAAGGTACCGTTTGAAGAATGCAATAATGGAATTGGGACCAACAGGATTCCCTTTTGAAATATTTGTAGGAAAAATTTTCGAGTCACTTGGATACGAGGTAGAAACAGGAGTCATCGTACAGGGGAAATGCATTCAGCACGAAGTTGATGTTATTGCAAGGAAACCCGGTGAAATGATCATGGTGGAGTGTAAATTCCACAGCGACAGTTTATCCAAAAGTGGTGTTCAGGTTCCGTTGTACATTCAGTCGCGCTATCTCGATGTAAAATCAACCTGGGAAGAACAATATGGAAAAAATCTTCGTTACCGCGGAGGCGTGGTCACCAACACCCGTTTCAGCGACGATGCATTGAATTACGCAAAATGTGCCGGGTTAGTGCTGATTTCATGGGATTATCCTGCCGACACAGGGCTGAAATACTGGATCGACAAAACCGGATTGCACCCGTTGACATCCCTTATTTCGCTCAGCAAAAAAGAAAAACAGTTTCTGCTCGAAAAAGGAATTGTTTTATGTAACCAACTGGAAGAAAACACGCAATTGCTGAGGGAAATGGGATTAGCTGACAGTCATATCAGAAAAATAATCAGGGAAGCCGGCAATCTGACAGCACACTGAAATATTCTGGAAAACGGATTGAGTCCTGCAATCAGGAAAATTAGAAAATCTCTAAAATGAAAACCGGAAAATTCATTATATTATTGATACTTCTCATTTCCAACCTTACTTTCCTTTCACGCAGTCAAGGTAAAATGAAAGTTCAGACTGTGAAAATTTCAAGGTCAGGCGGTAATCCAATCTCCCCTTTTGCATTTGGCAACAGCTACTTCAACTGGGTGGATTACAATAAAGACGGAATGGTTGCAATTAATGGAACCGAAGAACCGGTAAAGGCACTTCGACTGAATGTGATTGCAGGGGGAAACAACCAAAGCGATGTGAACTCTCCTGAACTTTTCGACAAAGCACAAATGGACAAATACATTGAATATTGCCGTGCTGTTGGAGCAGAACCGATGATGATCGTGCCGGTTTATGCCAATAACGTGAACGGCGGCCCAACCACCGCAAAAGGAGCGGCCGGAATTGTCGCCTACATAAACGGGACAAAAAAATACGGAGTAAAATACTGGAGTGTAGGCTGGGAATCGGATATTTACGATATTTTTTTCAAAACAAAAACCGGTCACCGCGTTTCGAATGTGGATGAATATATCGAAATCTGGAATTCGTATTCAAGGACAATGAAAGCTGCCAATGACTCGGTAAACAGTGGCGTTGAGCTCACTTTTGTAGGGCCTGAACTTGGCTGGAGATACCTCGAAGGAAACGACTGGCTCAGTCCGATGCTTGAAGAATGCAGTGAATACATCGACATTGCTGGTATTCATGTTTACGGATTTGCGGCGAATGAACTTTCTGAAGAAAGAATTCTGAATGACGTCAGCAGATTTCGTGAATTTGTCAGGGAGGAAAAGGCACGGATTGCAAAACATGCCCGCCACGAAACGCCTCTTGCAATTACTTCGGCAAATATTTGTTATGACTGGGATCCTAAACTTTACACTGAAAAAACGCGCAGGTTGGGCCCGGGAACTTTTTATGCTGCTATCTGGGATGCTGACCGGATTGGTGCGTCGCTGGAAGAAAACCTCTGGTCGTTTGTGTTCTGGGATCTGGCAGAAAACATTCAGTCTGCATCAGAAGGTTCTGTTTTCGGATTTGTTTTGACCGATCCAACGAAAAATCCTCCAACGTGGAAACTTACCCCTGAATACTATGCACAGCAGATGGTCAGCACAAATTTCAGCGGCAAAACCGTTGTGCCTTCGGGTGTACCAGGTCAAATGTCGGTTTATGCAAGTTACGACGAAAAGAAATCCGCCACTGCGGTACTTGTTCTTAACAAGGACAAATCTGAAAGAGTTTTGAAAATTGAGATTGACAACCTCACACCGCAGAGTATCAGTTTTTCACCGATGTCGATCAACATCGTTACAATTCCGGACAGCGATGCTGAATACCATTTATTGGAATATACCATGAAAATGGCAGAAGCCGAATTACCACCCAGAGCAATCCGATAAAATTCAGGATAACCGCACAAAACGTATTTTATTGATTTGAAACTGTCGGATCAGAAGCTTTGAAATGAACAGCTTCGGAGTTTGACAAAAAACTGTTTACCTGATGTTCTTCTGTTTCCAATACTTTGTGCACTTTGTGTCTTCTCTGTGGTTCTCTGTGTTATTAAAATTTAACCACAGAGGACAAGAAGAAAACACAGAGAACCACAGAACTTTCAAATTACCTGATTTTATCAGGATTTACCACCAGATATTTAATCGATTTTGCAGTTTCGGAAGTACGGGAAGAATAAGTGATGTGAAGCAAACCATCGGCAGTCTGAATCAAACATGGATACGAATAACTTCCCCCACCCTGTTTCGGGTCATTTTCGAGGTAATCTTTCCATTTCCAGGTTTCTCCTTCATCATCCGAAATCATCAATACCAAACGGTAGCGTCCGTCGTCAATGTCGTTGCCAACAAAAGCCCAGCGCCCGTCTTTTAATTTCAGTAATTCAACACTGGCTTCGTTCGGAATATCGGTTTTCACCGTGTAACTCCAGCTTTCACCATTATCTTTCGAAATAGCTTTGTGTACGCGGGAAGGCGCATCGCCACTGTCGCGCATGTAGGCAACAATGTCGCTGTTTTTGCGCACTGCCAGCGCCGGTTGAATTGGCCCGCGACCCACAATGGGTTTCGAAGCTTTCCATGTTTCGCCGTCATTATCAGAAATGGCACAAATCGACAAGTTGAAACCATCGGAATACAATGGTAAAAGAATTCTGCCATTTCCGAGAATCAGGGGTTTGATGCGGGTCATCCATCCGGTGCTGCGTTTGATTTTATCTTTGCTGGCTTCTTTTATCATATCGTCATAAAGTGGAGCAAATCCGGCCCAACCATGCTGCAATTCGGGCATTTCCTTAAATTTCTGCTGTATTTCGTCTTCAAACTCTTTTCCGGGTTTAATCAGAATATTATCCTGCCACTCCCACACCGGGGCTCCCGGGTTATTGTAATTGGTTGAAGTTCTTGTCCGGAGAATCGAACCTTCCCATTCATTTCCCTGAACAGCAACCCAGACAAGGAAAAGTTTACCCTTGTTATTCAGAAAAACAACGGGATTGCAATCGGGTAATCCAGGTGTGTCGGCTGCAACAAATGGTTTGCTCCACTCTGACTTTCCTTTTTCATGGCGAGCTCCCATAATCCGCACATCGTCTGCAGTGCGTTCGCCGCTGCCCTGAAACCAGACTGCAAAAAAATCGCCGTTTGGCAATGCAACAATACTGCTCCCATGTGAATGTTCGTTTTGAGGTGTAAAAATACACTCCTTTTTAACTATTGCGTTGTAACTATCCGTTTGCTGGGCAAAAACACCAACTGCAAAAAATAAAATCACAACTATTAATAATGTTTTCATTTCAAACCGATTTTAATTGAACCCTTTCAGGGTTCGGGTTACAATTTGTTATTTACACCCCGGATTGTATCCGGGGCTATTCATATTCAACTACTTCGTGGTAAGTTTACCTTACCTATTTTGTTGCTATTTTCCAGTTTTGATAATCTTTTATCTGAAAGTCCTAATTCTAATTCTTTCTTACATAAAACGAAACCCACAAAATGTAGGCAAGACAAGCCCCGAGTACCAGAACGCTTGCCAACGGAGAAACAATCGTACTTACAAGTCCCATTACCAGCGGAATCACAGCACCACCCGAAACAGCCATGATCAGTAATCCGGAAATTTCGTTGGCACGGTCGGGCATCTTTTCAAGCGAAAGTGAGAAAATAGTCGGAAACATGTTACCAGCTCCCAAACCAATAATAAATATTGAAACTACAGCAGGTGTGAACGCCGGTGAAACAAAAACCCCGGCAACGCCAACCAGCGAAGTCAGGGCTGTAAGCATCAAAAATACTTTCGGTTTTATCCAGTTCAGAATGATTGCACCAATCAGCCTCGAAATTGTTTCACCTGCAAAAAAAGCGCTGATCCCCCAGGCGGCCATTTCTGTGGTTACTTCAAATTTCGAAATAAGCACATTTGAAATATTGGTGTTGGTTGCAACTTCAGTTCCGACAATTAAAAATATCGACAGCGCCATTAAAGCCACAAAACGATTTTTTAACAGACCGAAACACGATGAAAATGTTGCCGGTTTGCGGTCGGGTTTCGACTCTTCTATTGGTGTCAGCAACAGCCAGAGCGCTCCAAGTAGCGAAGTCAATCCGTAAACTGCAAGAACAAGTCTCCAATCGCCAAAAAATGAAGCCATAAATGCAGCGATGAGAGGCCCGGTGGTTGATATTATTGCTTTTACAAATTGCGATGTACTTAGAAAACTGGCCAGTTTATCGGCCGGGGAAACATCCTGTAAAAGCGGATTTGCTGAAACCTGAATGATCGTATTTCCTATTCCTAACAAAATAAATGAAGCAAACATAATTGCGAATGAATAATGAACAAAAGGCAATCCCAGCCCGACGGCCTGTATCACCATACCGATCATTAACATATTCCGTTTGCCGTATTTATCCTGCAAAACGCCGGCGGGAACCGAGAGGATAAAAAACCAAAGCAGCACCATCATGGGCAGAAACTGAGCAACGAAATTGGTCACTTCGAAATCTTTTTTGATGTAACCGGTTGCAACACCGATAATATCGACAAATCCCATTACGATAAACGCAAAGAATGCGGGAAGCAATTTGCTCCAGCTGGCTTGTTTTGTTGTCATAAATTCTTCAATTTTAGTTGATTTTATTGTTTTGAAAATGTTTGCTTAAAGATATTCAAAAATAATCCCGTTACCACAATTCTTCACCATATGACCATCCTTCTCTGACCGGTTCTTTGATGTAGGCGTTCAGTTCAGGCTGATTTGTGATCTGCATTTTTTCGCCATCATATTCCACCCGGGTGGCAAAACGCTGGGCAATCACACCCACCATTACCATTTCGTTGAGCGAAGCTGCATAATCGAAATTCGAGCCTGGCA
>JBBIPU010000154.1:0-9210 GCA_037442685.1 Draconibacterium sp.
TTTAATACGTGATGCTTCAGTAAATGCTTCTTTAGCCTTGTCATAGGATTTCTGTTTAAATAATCCATCAGCTTTTACCACAGCCTGCTGATAACTTTGATTTGTCCTGGCGACCTGATTCAAAATATTGTCAATCTCAGCGATTTTATCCTTCGGATATTTTTCCTTTGGCTTAACACCCGATGCTTCATTGTATTTTCCTTTTGCATTTTCGTAATCAGCCGATTTAAACAACTGGTCAGCCTGCGCAATTACCGTATTGTATTTTTGATCGGTACCGAGCGTGGCAAGTATTCCATCGATTTCCTTTACCCTGTCGATGCAGTATTTGTCACCCGGTTTAATTTTCAGCGCTTCTGCATAAAATTCTTTCGATTCGTTGTACACCTTTGCATTGTACTGATTGTCAGCTTTTTTTACCAGATCAGCAAAATTTTCCTCAAGTTTGAGTTTCTGGTTTATTTCCTCAATCCTCTGACCTGCATATTTATCATCAGGAATAACAGTGGCCGCTGCAACATATTCTTTCAGCGCATCTTTGTAAAGTTCCTTTTTATATGATTTATCGGCCGAGGCAATTAATTTATCGTACATCAGTTTGTCAGCCAGCTTTTGCATCAGGGTTTTGACTTCCTCTGTTTTTCTGGCAGCCAGTTCGTCGCCGGGTTTCAGACTTAAAGCAGTTTCGTAGGAAGCCAAAGCTTTTTCGTAAAATTGTTTCTGAAACATGATTTCACCCTGCTGCATTGCCTGTTTGTAGCTTTCCTGTTTGTCCGCATCTTTTGAAGCTTTTGCAAGGATCTCATTTATTTCAGCCAGTTTACCTTTCGGATACGATTCGTTTGGTTTTAGACCGAGCGCTTCCTGGTAACTTTTAGCTGCTTCGTTGTATAACAATTGCTTAAATGAATTATCAGCCTGGGCAATAATTGTATTGTATTGTTCTTCGGTTTGTTGTTTCTTCAGTATGTCGTTGATTGTCTGTACCTGCTGATTGGCGTAATTATCGTTTGGCTTTATCGAAAGCGCCCTGTTGTACAAACTGCGGGCATCGGTATATTTTTTTTGCATAAAAATCTGATCGGCTTCCTTTATCAGAGCATCAAACCTTTCAGCTTTTGCTTTATCCAGATCAGCAGCTACCATCATCAAACCCAGCAAATCATTTATTTCAGCAATCCTGTCTTTTGGAAACTGTTCGTTTGGAAAAATCTTACTTGCAGCTTTGTACCCATCGAGTGCAGCAAGAAATTGTTCTTTGCTGTATTCCTTCCCTGCCTGATCGATCAACTCTTTGTATTCCTTCTTCATTTCTGCAAGTTCGGCCTTGCTCAGTTTCGACAAATAATCTGCCTCTTTCCCAATTTGCTGAGACTGTAAAACTGCCTGTTCAATCAATTTTGCTATCTGAGCGTCGTTGTAATACAATTCAGAAATAAAATTATCCACCTTCTGACTGTAATAAATCTTAAGGATTGTATTGTCAACAAACGATTTATCGATTCCGGGGATTTCGGTAAATAAATTAATATTGAGCGGGAAAGGCGGGAAATGCGGATCTTTTTGCAAAACCTCTTTTGGTACGGAAGACTCTACCACAATTTTCTGCGAAAAATTTCCTTTTAAAGTGAATATCAATTCATATTTGTGATTGTAATTCAGTTCCACTTTGTAATGACCGTCAGTTCCAATACCATAATTATCTAATCTACTGCCATCCATAAACATTTGAATAACAGCTCCTTCTACCAATCCCTGCTGAACAGATACCTTCCCCTCCACAGCAATTCCATTGCTGCGTTGTGCCAAAACCGGGATAGTTAACATTGACAATAAAAATGTAATAAAAGCGGTCCTCAGATAAAAAATCTTCATAAAAAACTAATACTATTAAGAAGAAACGAAGATAAAAACAATTAATTATCAGAAAAGCACGAAAATTAAATAGTCAATTCTTTATAATTTTATTTCAGATTGCGATAAATTTCAATTAAACCAACAAAATGAAATCACGTCTAAATCGCACACCTAATAATAAATCTTGTTATGAAAACTTTGAAAATCTCAACTATTATCATTCTGATTTTTCAGTTTAGTATTTCATTTGCACAGTCCGATAACTGGCCCCAGTGGCGGGGACCGCTCGCAACCGGCGCAGCTTTAAAAGGAAATCCGCCCGTTCAGTTCGGCGAAACCAAAAACCTGAAATGGAAAACAGCCATTCCCGGAAAAGGTCATGCAACACCGTTTGTCTGGGGCGATAAAATCGTTATTCACACGGCAGTTCCTACAAATGAAAAAGTAAAGGTTGAAGAAAAACCACAATCGGAAGGACAGAGACAAATGTCGGGATCGACTACTGACGTGGTGCACGAATTCAAAGTGATTCTTGTTGACCGGAAGACAGGGAAAATTGAATGGGAAACCACCGTTGCAAAGGAATTCCCGCAGGAAAGCACGCATGTTTTAGGCAGCTGGGCATCTAACTCCCCTTGCACCGATGGAGAATTAATTTATTCATACTTTGGTTCAAGAGGAATGTATTGTCTTGATTTCAAAGGAAAGATCCTCTGGAAGAAAGATTTCGGCCAACTGAAAAAAGTGATGAATTTCGGTGAGGGCGAGTCACCGTATCTTTATAAAGATCAGCTTTTTATTCAATGGGACAGTGAGGATGAGTCGTTTATGACAGCTTTGAACAAAAAAACCGGAGAAGAATTATGGAAAGTGAAGCGCGACGAAAAAACTTCGTGGGCCACTCCGCTTGTGGTTGAAGTAAATGGGAAACCACAGGTAATTACCTGTGCCACTTCGATGGTGAGAAGCTACGATTGCAATACCGGTGAAATCCTCTGGACTTGTACCGGATTGACCCGGAATGTTATTCCCAATCCGGTTTATGCTGATGGAATTTTATATGTAATGAGCGGCTACCGTGGAAATGCACTGATGGCAATCGATCCTTCAAAAGCGAAAGGTGACATCACAGGCAGCAATGCAATTCTCTGGACTTACAACCAGGATACACCTTATACTCCATCTCCGCTGTTAATGGATGGCAAACTTTATTTTTTCAGGGCAAATAATGGCGAATTAACCTGTCTGGATGCAAAATCAGGAAAAGTTTTTTATTCAAAGGAAAAAGTGGAAGGGATCGGCAATATTTATTCTTCACCAACCGGAGTATCAGACCGGATTTATATTGCAGCAGAAAACCTTTGCGTGGTAATCAAAGCCGGTGAAAAATTTGAAATAATTTCGTCGAACCAAATCAACGACAATTTTCATGCATCGCCGGTCATTGTTGGCAACGATCTGATTTTAAGGGGATTTGGATCGCTGTATTGTTTTTCGGAAAACTGAACATGCAAAAAAAAGATCCTGTTTTCACAGGATCTTTTTTTCTATCTCTTTGTTATACTACTTCAACATTAATTGCTACCGGACCTTTGTCATTTTCTTTTATTTCAAATTTAACAGACTGACCGGCTTCCAATGTAAACATGTTGTCTTTCACCCCTGTGCGATGCACGAAAAAATCCTTGTTTTCTTCAGATTGAATAAAACCAAATCCTTTTACTGCATCGTACCATTTTACGGTACCTTTCATTCCGATTAATAACGTGGTTTGCGCTGGAATCCGGCACCGCCTCCGCGACGTTCACCACCTCCGCGACGATCATTTCCACCGCCACGGTTGTTGCTTTCGCGTGGAAGAGATTCATTCACTTTGATGTTTCTGCCGCTTACTTCGGCATTGTTCAGTTCTTTGATGGCGTTTGTTGCTTCTGAATCGTTTGACATTTCAACAAATCCAAAACCTTTGCTTCTTCCTGAAAATTTATCAGAAACAATTTTGGTGGAAGCTACATCACCATACTCTTCAAAAATTTCTTTTAAATCTTCTTCGCCCATGTTAAACGGAAGATTTCCAACATAAATGTTCATTTCTACTTTTTTAAAATTAATTAATCCGATTTTTTAAAATCCCTAAACAATAACACCAGTTATTAATCACCATTCAGCGAATTATGAATATTCCAAAATTTAAAAACCTTGATTTATAAATAAATACTGTGGGAAAAACAAGAAAGGAGGACTGTCCGACTGTCTTACAAAAAATCACTAAAAAAAGACCATCTTATTAAAAATCGGAAAGAAATCAGACGAAATACCTTTAACTGACCTCATTTTAACGTGCCAAAGGTATATTATTATTCGAATATACAATCAGATGTACCTCAATTTTTATTAAAATTCACAATGAAAACATTTAATATCAGACAGATGTTAACTTAATAATAAATCGCGGATGACCACACTGCTGATAAAACACCCGAAAACAGGTGGCATGTACGAAATGGTTCCCACTACCGATTTTTTGAATTTTCCGTTTTCAGGACGTATGGCGCTTTCAGGAGTTTCTTCGGATGAAAAAACCACTTTAATCCCTTTCCTGATGCCCGATTTTGCCAGTCTGGAACGTACCACTTTTGCAAGTTTGCAGGTATGTGTTTTGGAAATATCGGTAATCTGCACTTTCTGAGGATCAGTTTTTCCACCAGCTCCCATTGAACTCACCACCGGCAACCCAAGCCTGACTGAATGGATTAACAAAAATAATTTGGGCGAAATGGTATCAATTGCATCGACAACATAATCAAATTGCTGATTTTCAAGAATTTCAACAATCCTATCCTCATTAATAAACTCATTGATGACTGTGATTTCAAGTTCGGGATTGATATCGCTGAACCTGCCTGCGAGTACTTCGGATTTTGGTTTTCCTGCGGTGCTGATTAATGCCGGAAGTTGCCGGTTACGGTTTGTTGTTTCAACCACGTCGCCATCAACAATTGTCATTTTTCCAATGCCAGCCCTGCAAAGTTGTTCGGCAACATAAGCTCCCACCCCGCCCAATCCAACAACCAGAACATTTGAGTTTTTAAGCCGGTTAAGCTTATCTTTTCCTAAAAGAAGTTCCGTCCTGTCAAGCCAATCGGGTTGATGATCGATTTCTGGATTTCGTATTTCTGGTTCTGGATTCAAATTTATTATGATTTTAATGGTTTAAACGAAAATGGTAATTTCTCTGGAATTCGCCTGAATTTCAAAATCGGCTTATTAAAGAACTTTCCACCCTGTTGAAATTATTCCAGATTTCAGTTTTAAGTATCTCAAGCGATACATTTTTCAATTCGGCGGCTCTTTCATATATCCTGTCAACGTCACCGTCATATTCATCTGTTTCAAAAAAGACTTTTTCCATGGGCAGGTATTTAAACGATTCCACCGATTTTGATTTGTCGTTGAACAAACTTTTGCCAAAAGAGAAAAAAATCCCACGCTTTGCCATCTGTTTGGTCATTTCGACCGATCCTCCGTAACCATGCATAATCCAGGCCATTTCAGGATGTAACTTCTGATGAAATTCAAAAATCTCGTTGTATGCTTTAACACAATGAATTATCAAAGGCCTTTTAAATTCCTCAGCAATTATCGCGTGTGCCCTGAAAACCCTTTTTTGTTCTTCAAAATCGGTTGCAACCTTTTTATCCAGTCCGCATTCGCCGACAAAACAAACATGTTCAAATTCAAGCGCTTCTTCCACCTGCTGCAACATCTCATTGTTTTCGTTAACCGTTTTCAGGTGCCAGGGATGCAATCCGACCGAATAGAAATTTCGTCCTGTGAAAGCCGCAAAACTGTCACCGGGATAAATGTTCTGAACGATAATCGTTTCCGATTCAACCCGATTGGGATGTGTGTGAACATCGATAAAAGGCACCGGATTCATTCATCTGAATTTTAATGATATCAAGCCATTTCAAGTATTTTAGCGACTAAATTTGCTGCACCGTCAGCAATCTGATCGATGGTTGCATCGAGCATATAACATGGTGTGGTAACAAGTTTGTATTTTTCATCAACCACGATTTCACCATGAGTGGTTTTTTTATGAACTCCGCCCAAAGTTTCTATTGCCTTAGCAGTTCCGGGGTCCTGACCAATTGTTACATTGACATCGCCAAGAACTTTGGCTATTAACACAGGCGAAATGCAGAGTGCCCCGATTGGTTTCTCAGCCACTGCAGTGTTTCTGATTGCCTTTTCAACATCGCTGTTAACCTTGCAATTAATCCCGTCGAAAGCAAATGTGCAGAGGTTTTTTGCAACACCAAAACCACCCGGAAAGATAATCGCATCATAATCAGATGCCTTGTATTCCGCAAGCGGTTTGATTTTTCCTCGAGCAATACGGGCAGCTTCAACCAAAACGTTCCTGGTTTCGTTCATTTCCTTTCCGTTGAGATGATTGACCACGTGTGCCTGCTTTACATCAGGCGCAAAACACTGGTAATGAGCTCCATTTTTCGCAATAGCAAGTAAAGTCAATGTGGCTTCGTGAATTTCTGCACCATCGTAAACACCGTTCCCTGCCAAAACAACTGCTATTTTTTTCATTTTTATTTAGATTTGAGATGAAGAGTATTGAGTATTGAGAATTAAAAAAGTTCAATTTAAAATAAGAATCAATTGACTTTTTTATCCGTAACAACTTCAAAATACACACTAAACAAAATTACTGTTAATGGTTGAAATGAGATTTAACAACGGTAATAATTTTTTACTTTTTTGAAATAAATTTTACTGAATTTCTTCAAGGTTGTAAGGAGTTTCCTGGTAAACGTAATAGTTAAGCCAGTTTGAAAACAAAAGATTGGCAGTTGATTTCCAACGCATTTGAGCAACATTCTCAGAATTATCATCTGGATAATAATTCACGGGAATATCGATGGGGAGATTCTGCGACTTATCTCTTCTGTATTCCGTATCGAGTATATTCCGGGAATATTCGGCATGCCCGGTAATAAACAATTGCCGCCCGTTCTTCGCCTTTACAATTGAAACACCCGCTTCTTTTGAACTTGCAATAATTTCGAGTGCGCTTACTTTTTCGATATCCTCTGCCTTTATTTCGGTGTGCCTTGAATGCGGAATGTAAAATACATCATCAAAACCCCTGAAAATAGGAAGTTTATCATTTGAATTGGTATGCTCAAATACCCCGAACATTTTTTTAGGCAACGGATATTTGGGTATTCCATAATAATGAAATAATGCCGCTTGTGCAGCCCAGCAAATAAACAGTGATGCAGTGACGTGATGCTCAGCCCAATTCATGATCTGTTTCATCTCTTCCCAGTATGTTACCTGTTCAAAAGGCAAATGTTCAACGGGAGCACCGGTAATAATCATTCCGTCATATTTCCTATCCTTCAACTGGTCAAAATCGCGGTAAAACTGCTTCATGTGTTCCATCGAAGTATTTTTCGGCTGATGACCTTTGATTTTCATAAAATCGATTTCGATTTGTAACGGTGAATTCGACAACAATCGCAACAGGTCGGTTTCTGTTGTTATTTTTATCGGCATCAAATTAAGAATGATCAGTTTTAAAGGACGAATATCCTGGTGCGTGGCACGGGTTTCGTTCATCACAAAAATATTCTCTTCTTCAAGAATTTTTATGGCTGGTAAGGTATCCGGAATTTTTAATGGCATAATAAAAAATCAAGCCCCCTCCATCTCCCCCGAAGGGGGAGTGAGAGGAATTTTTAAATGTTTATTCTAAATTTACTTAACATATAACTTTTTTCTTGTTTTCCCCCTTCGGGGGAATCAAAGGGGGCTTCTATCAAATTTTTGCCAGCGCCTGTTCAAAATCGGCAATAATATCGTCGATGTGTTCAAGCCCGACACTCACGCGTAACTGTGTCGGATAAACCCCGGCAGCAATCTGGGCTGCTTCAGGTAATTGTTGATGTGTTGTAACCGATGGCTGAATAATGAGTGTTTTGGCATCACCCACATTTGCGAGATGGCTTACCAGTTCAAGGCTGTCAACAACTTTATTAGTAGATTCCTTATCGCCTTTTACAATAAATGACAAAACGCCCCCGGCACCTTTTGGCAGGTACTTTTTCGCATTTTTATACGATGGATGGCTTTCAAGTCCCGGATAATTCACACTTTCAACTTTCGGGTGTTTTTCGAGCCATTTTGCCAAAGCCAGTGTATTTTCAACATGCCTGTCCATGCGGAGCGAAAGTGTTTCGAGTCCCTGTAAAAGCAGAAATGAATTAAACGGACTGATTGCAGGACCAATATCACGCAATCCTTCAACCCGGGCTTTTATAATGAAACCGATATTTCCAAACGGACTGTCGAAACTAAACACATCCCAGAATTTCAGGCCATGATATCCATCGGAAGGTTCAGTAAATCCGGGAAATTTACCGTTGCCCCAGTTGTAGTTTCCTGCATCAACAATTACACCGCCAATGCTGGTTCCGTGACCACCAATCCATTTTGTGGCCGATTCAACCACGATATTTGCACCGTGTTCGATTGGCCTGAAAAGATATCCTGCCCCGGCAAAAGTATTATCAACAATAAACGGAATATCGTATTTTTTTGCCAGCGCTGCAATTGCATCAAAATCGGGGATATTAAAACCCGGATTACCAATAGTTTCGAGATAAATAGCCTTTGTTTTGCTGTCAATCAGTTTTTCGAATGAAGCCGGTTCCAAATCTGCGGCAAAACGTGCCTCAATTCCAAGTCGTTTAAAAGTAACCTTTAACTGATTGTAAGTACCTCCATACAAATAAGGCGATGTAACAATATTGTCACCTAAATCGAGAATGGTTGTAAACACCAGAAACTGGGCAGCATGTCCTGAAGCAACCGCCAAAGCAGCAACACCACCTTCAAGGGCTGCAATCCGCTGTTCGAAAACATCTGAAGTGGGATTCATAATCCTGGTATAAATGTTCCCAAATTCCCTCAATCCAAAAAGGTTTGCTGCATGTTCTGCATTGTTAAACACATACGAGGTTGTTTGATAAATTGGAACTGCCCGTGAATTTGTTGTTGCATCGGGTTTTTGTCCTGCATGAAGCTGCAGTGTTTCGAAATTTAATTTTTTTGTTGTCATTGTTATTATTTTTAAAGCCCCCTAAATCCCCCGATGGGGGACTTTAACCATTTCATAAATGGCTGAGGCACATTGTTAATTTTTTAAATTATTTAAGAACTTCTATAAAGCCCACTAATCACGCTTTGGGGATTAATTCCTCCCCTCCGGGGAGGTCAGGAGGGGCTAAAAAACGCATAATAAATTGCCTGAACACTTTTTGTTTTGTC
>JBBIPU010000155.1:0-9008 GCA_037442685.1 Draconibacterium sp.
AATTGTGAATGATTAATGATTATTTTAAATTGCTTTTTCAAGTTCTTTTTTCCAGTTATTGTAAGCATCCTGGTATTCTGCTTTTTTCGAATTGTCGGGAACAATTGTTTCCAGTTTTTTGAGGTTCGAAAAAGCTTCTCCAAATGATTTGTAATATCCCGAACCAACTCCTGCGCCCCTTGCAGCACCTACCGATCCGTCTGTGTTGTAAAGTTCAATTGTGGCTCCTGTAATTCCGGCTAAAGTGTCCCTGAAAATCGGGCTTAAAAACATATTTGCTTTACCTGCCCTTATTACGGAAGCATTTATACCGATGTTTTGCATGATATCCATTCCGTAATTAAACGAAAAAACTATTCCTTCCTGTGCAGCCCTCAGTAAATGTCCTTTTTGGTGAATGTTAAAATTAATTCCACCGAAAACAGAACCAACATTTTTGTTGTTCAAAACTCTTTCAGCCCCATTTCCAAATGGCAAAACCGAAAGTCCGTTTGAGCCAATGGCAATTTCACCTGCAAGTTTGTTCATTTCCTCATACGAAAGATTCTCACCAACCATTCGTTTTAGCCAGGCATTTAAAATGCCGGTGCCGTTTATACAAAGCAGAACACCAAGCCGGGGATTTTCTTTTGTATAATTTACATGTGCAAAAGTGTTTACCCTTGATTGCTGATCGTATTTTATTTCAGCGCTTACGCCATAAACTACACCCGAAGTTCCGGCAGTAGTTGCAATTTCACCCGGATTTAAAACATTGAGTGAAAGAGCGTTATTTGGCTGATCGCCGGCACGGTAACTGATTACTGTATTTGGCGAAAGACCAAGTTCGGCAGCGGTTTTTGCAGAAACTTTGCTTTGAACCGCAAAAGTTGGAACGATTTCAGGAATGATATCCGTAGAAAATCCGTAATTTTTAAACAACATGTCAGATAGCGAGTTTTCCCTGAAATCCCACATAATTCCCTCAGAAAGACCACTAACGGTGGTTTGAATCTCCCCCGAAAGTCTCATGGCAATATAATCGCCCGGCAGCATGATTTTGTAAATCTTACTGTACAATTCAGGTTCGTTGTCTTTTACCCACTTCAGTTTCGATGCTGTGAAATTTCCCGGCGAATTGAGCAAATTGGTAAGGCATCTTTGCCCTCCTATCTCTTCAAATGCCTTGTCTCCAATTGCTGCAGCCCTGCTGTCGCACCAGATGATTGATGGTCGAATTACTTCGCGGTTTTTATCAACCATCACCAAACCGTGCATCTGGTAAGAGATGCCGATCGATTGAATATCTGCCGGATTTACTTTCGATTCTTTTAAAACATCAGCCAGGGCAAGTTTCAGGTTTTTCCACCACAGTTCGGGTTCCTGTTCTGCCCAGCCAGCTTTGTGAGCAGTAATTTTCATTTCCTGTTTCGGATGAAATGAACTTGTAACACAATTTCCATTCTCCCCGTCGATTAACGAAACTTTTACCGAGGAACTTCCGATGTCAAATCCAAGTAAATACATGATTATAAATAATTTAGTCTGTTATGTCAATATTGAACTGTTCTGTTCTGTTATGTTGGTAAAATTAAGCTTTATCGAAGGTGTTTCAAAAATTAAAAAAATGTTCTATAACATGATTTTTGATTCTTTGTAAATTTTAACATTCTTTATCAGAACCCAGAATTTTACAACGACGATCGAAGTTTCAGGCTTGTAGGAACCTCGAACTGCACCGGATTGCCAGACGCTACAAATTCAGCGGCTTTTTGTCCCATCAGTTCAAAATCGGTGGAAATGACAGTAATTCCGTTTTTAACGTATTTTTTCATTGGCGTTTCATTATACGAAATCACACCCACTTCGCGACCCGGCTCAAAGCCATTTTCCCCGCACTGATCAAGAAAACCGGCCAGTGTGCGGTCACTGACCAGAAAATAAAGACAGTTTTTTTCGATTTTGAATTTTTCAGCATTGTAAATTACTTCGTAAGTAATTCCAAAGTCTTTGCAGAATTTCTCAAAATATTCAATGGTTCTTTTTGGATGATAAGTAAATTCGGGATAATAAAGTTTAAATGCTTTGTATTTTGAAATTTTATCGATGTTGTTTTTAAAGCAGTTGTACACCGATTCTCCAAATTCCTGATATACAGACGACTGTGATTCCTCGGAATTGATTTTCCAGTCGATTATTAAAAGCTGATCTTTGGGAATTTTTTTTATAATGCCGGCAACTTCCGGATGATCAAAATTCATTATAATGTACTTGCTGTATTTCCCGACACTGTCGTTGATTATTTTTTCGAAAACTCCGATATTATAATGATGAAAATGCAGGTCAACCCCGATGTTTTTTGGGAGGTTTTTAAGAAACGACCCGTACAGGACTTCTTTGTAAGCTTTGAAAGTATCAAGAAACAAAAAGACCTTGGTGATTTTTTTTACTACAAAATATCCGCGGTTGGGGACCGACTCAACTACTCCGCGCTTTTTAAGCTCGGCGTAGGCTTTAAAAACAGTATCGCGCGAAAGCTGACTTTCTGCCATAATCTGATTGACAGAAGGAAGCATTTCACCGGCTTTTAACTGGTTCTGACTGATCGAGGCAACAATGGCATCAACCAGTTGCTGAAATTTTAAAACGTTTGAGCTATTATCAACAAAAAATCTGAAATTTCCCATTTTGCAGTTAAACAGTACAGTTTGTGTTCTGTTCTGTTCTACAAATCTAAAAATAAATCGGAATAGAAAACAAATAAAAAAAGATGACTCCCGCCAACCTTTTTCGCTGTAATTTGTCTGTTTATCCTTTTATAAAAAGCGCTTTGATAATATCGGATGCAACTTTTGGATTTTCTTTCAGTCGCCGTGTAGAATAGTTAAACCACTGTTTTCCAAATGGAACATAAACCCTCATTTTATGACCTTTATCCACAATCGACTGGCGTAACTCAGGTGTTACACCGTACAACATCTGAAATTCGTACATGCTTTTGGGAACCTGGTATTTTCTGATCAGTTCAAGTGCTTGTTCCACCAGGTATTTATCGTGTGTGGCAATTGCGGCATACATTTTATGCTGTAACATGAATTCAAGGTCTTTCAGATAATTATCCCTCACTTCCTGGTAATCTTTGTAAGCAATTTTTTCGGGTTCAACATAAATTCCCTTGCAAAGTCTGAAATTGATCGGGTACGAACCGGAATTTATTTTCTGTAAATCTTCCAGATCGCTCATTGTACGGCGAAGGTATGCCTGTAAAACCAGTCCGACATTCTGAGGAAATTCGGCCCTGAGTTTTTTGAAAAGATCAATTTCCATATCAACACACGAAGAATCTTCCATGTCGATCCTGATAAATGATTTTTTTTCAGCAGCTAATGCAACAATTTCGCGAATGTAGGAATAACACACTTCCTTGTCGATCAACAGCCCGAACATCGTTGGTTTCAATGAAAAATTGCCGGTTATTTTTTCTTTTGTAAACCGTTTGATTATTTCGAAATACTGATTTCTGTTCTCTTTTGCCTCGTCGAGAGTTTTGATAAATTCTCCCAAAAGATCAATAGTTACCTCAATCTTTTTGTCGTTAAGCAGTTTCGAAGCAAGTAATCCTTCTTCAATTGTTTCACCGGCAATATAACGTTTAGAGAAAACCCAAACCAACTTTTTGGGCATGTGAGGCAGAATATTTGCAATTAGCTTGTTCAACATTTTATGTTAATAGGTAAATTGAATTTCAGTGCATAAAAGTAGCATGCAAGTCTCGGATATTTCAATGATGTTTATCAGCAGAGGTTTATGATTTTATGCAGGTTTTTAGCGAAAGTTGCTGATTATTAATTTCATAAAAAAAGTGTTAATCGAATATTCTGGTTTGAACTAAAAAATTATATTTGTGCCAGTTTTTTAAAATAAACCAAAAAATAGAAATAATGAAGGGACCATCATTGATTGTTAGCATTGTGCTTTTTGTTGCAGTTGCAGTTTTGTATGTTTTACATTTTACCGGTGGAAACAAAAGTGGACAGAATTCAGATTCAGGCAGCAGAAATTCAGGCAGTGGAGACGGATTAAAAATAGCATACGTTAAGGCAGATTCGGTTATTTTAAATTATCAGCTTGCAGAATTCCTGCACGACGAATTTACAAAGAAACAGGAGGCATACACCGGAGAATATGCTTCAAAACGCCAGTCGTTTGAGAAAGATGCTGCGGCTTTTCAGGAAAAACTTCAGCGGGGAGGCTTTTTAAGCGAACAGAGAGCAGTGCAGGAACGCGACAGACTGGCTGGAATTGAGCAGGAAATCGTGAAAATGGACCAGGAATTATCGGCCAAATTAGGTGAAATGCAAAACAGCAACAGCAAACAGGTTTTGGATAGTTTGATTAGTTGCCTGAATTCGTACAACACCGGCAAAAAATATGATTATATTCTGAATGCTTCAAGTGTGTTTATCGGCAATGAAGGTGACAATATCACTGCTGAAATTTTAAAACTGATGAACGAAAAATATTCAAATTCGGTTAAAAAGTAACCAGGATACAGAAGATATGAAAGAATCCGGGCAACTGTCCGGATTTTTTTTGCCATAAATTGTAGCTTTACATTGCGATGTTTGCTGACAGTTATTTAAAAAAGAACAACAGGTTTCCGTTAATCAAAACTGCACCCTTTGCAGATTGCGGGATTATTGTTGTAATTCCATGTTTTCGTGAACCGGATATCATTGATACACTGGTTTCGCTCGATCAATGCGATTTACCGCATCAAAAAGTGGAGGTAATCATTCTCATCAATCATTCTGAGACAAGTACCCAAGAAGTTGCAGAATTTAACCGGCAGACAAAAACCGGAATTGAAAACTGGATATCAAAAAACAGCACCAGCAATATTTCCTTTTTTGCTGTCGGACCTGTGGAACTGAAAAAGAAGTGGGCAGGCGCCGGACTTGCCCGGAAAACCGGAATGGATGAAGCAGTGTTGAGATTTAATTTTTTCGATAAAAAAGATGGGATCATTGTTTCGCTCGATGCCGATACTTTGGTTGATAAGAATTATCTGGTTGAAATAGAAAGCCATTTCAGATTAAATCCGAAAAATGTCGCGGCAACCATTTCGTTTGAACATCAAACAACCGGATTATATAAAAAACATCTGGAAGGAATTCTTTACTACGAAAAATACATGAGATATTACAGGAGAGCGATTGAATTTACGGGATATCCTTATCCGATGTTTACTGTTGGATCGGCATTTGCCGTAACAGCGGATGCCTATGTAAAAAGGGGTGGCATGAATCGCAGGCAGGCAGGTGAAGATTTTTATTTTCTGCAGAACCTGGCACAACTCGGGCTGGTTGGCGAAATCAGTTCAACAAAGGTTTATCCTTCTGCACGTTTGTCCGACCGCGTACCTTTTGGCACCGGGCCAATCCTCCGAAAATGGATGAACGGAGAGGAGGATCTGACAAAAACTTTCGATTTTCAGGCTTTTTCCGATCTGAAATTGTTTTTCGATAAAAAGGAAAATTTTTTTCAAATAAACGAATCTGATTTTTTGAAATTAACTTCTGAACTGCCTGAACCAGTGGGCCAATTTCTTCAACTTGATAACTTTTGGCTTGAGGTCAGCGATTTGAACAAAAATTGCTCAAACATCAAAACTTTTCAAAACAGGTTCTTTCATAAATTCAATGCATTTAAAATACTGAAGTTTCTCAACTTTGTCCACGAAAATTATTACCAAAAAGCTGATTTGGAGAAACAGATTTCTATCCTGAAAAATTTGACAAAAAAATAGCGTCTATCCGCTTGTACAGATAAACGCTGTTTTCCTTTCTCCCTCTCCTTTGGAGAGGGCAGGGGAGAGGCCTTTATTTCAATCCGTTTGCCAGCATGTAATAAACTTCGTTCCAGCGAAGTTCCTTTTTGAACTCAGTTACACAGGTGTCTTTGTCAATAACCACAAATTCAACATCAGCAAATTCTGCAAAAGTTTCAATGTAATCAGGTGTTAATGCCATTGTGTATGCCGAGTGGTGAGTTCCGCCTGCATAAATCCACGCTGCAGCTCCGTCAGCCATATTCGGCATGGTTTTCCAGAAAGCTGAGGCTACCGGTAGTTTTGGCATTTTTTCAAGAGGCTCAATTACATCGAGTGTATTAACAATTATTCTGAAACGGTTTCCCATATCGATAAGCGTCACATTCATTGCATCACCGGTGGCGCTTTCAAAAACTAAACGTGCCGGAGCATCTTTCCCCCCGATTCCGAGAGGATGAACTTCAAGTCTTGGCTTTTTAGCTGCAACCGACGGACAAATTTCGAGCATGTGTGCACCCAAAACTGCTTGGTTTGCCGGATCGAGATGATAAGTGTAATCTTCCATAAACGAACTTCCGCCTTTCATTCCGGCTGACATGGTTTTAATAATTCTCAGCATTGCAGCCTGTTTCCAGTCACCTTCTGCGCCAAATCCGTAACCGGCAGCCATCAGCCGTTGTGAGGCTAATCCGGGTAACTGGGCTAATCCGGTCAGGTTTTCGAAATTGGTGGTGAAAGCCTTGAAATTGCCGTCAACCATAAAACGTTTCAATGCAATTTCGTAACGAGCCTGTACGCGAACATTTTCGTGATATTTTCCACCCGGTTTGCAGTCGGCAGCAACTTCGTATTCTTTTTCGTATTCCTTGTAAAGATTATCAACTTCAGTATCGGTAACCTTTTCAACATAACTTACCAGATCACCTACACCGTAAGCCGAAATCTGCCATCCAAATTTTATCTGTGCTTCCACTTTATCGCCTTCAGTAACAGCAACTTCACGCATGTTATCACCAAAACGGGCAACTTTTAATCCCTGCGAATCGGCCCAGCCAGTTGCGGTTCTGCACCATTTTGCAACTTCATCCTGAACTTTTTCATCTTTCCAGTGACCCACAACCACTTTCCGGTTTTTACGCATCCTCGAATTGATAAAACCATATTCACGGTCGCCGTGCGCGCTTTGATGCAAATTCATGTAATCCATGTCGATTTCACTCCACGGAAGGTCGCGGTTAAACTGGGTATGCAGGTGCATGTATGGCTTGGTGAGCGCTTTCAGACCGGCAATCCACATTTTCGCCGGAGAGAATGTGTGCATCCAGGTGATCAGCCCGATACAATTTTTATCTGCGCTTGCCTGGATACAAATATCCAGAATTTCATCGGGTGTTTTTACCACTGGTTTGAAAACAATTTTTACAGGGAATTTACCTGATTTGTTAAATCCGTCAACAATAGCAGCTGAATCAGTATCAACCTGTTTTAACGTCTTTGGACCATATAAATGCTGGCTCCCGGTTACAAACCAAACTTCCATATTTTTAAAATTTGTCATTTTATTGAATTTTAATTTGATTGCTAAAATACTAAAATATTGATAAACGTAAAATTTACACTTTTAAATTTTTGGGTGTTAATTGATGTAGTCGTCACCCGACTCCAAACCGGGTGACGACTGATAAAAGTTTTGGATTTTGATCGGAAATATCTACTTTAACAAACAAAATAATCAACTTTGAAAGCCGGTGCATTATTCCGAAAGTTGTTATTACTGCTGAAATATTTATTCTTCATTTTTAAACAAGTAAATAAAATCTGATATGAACCTGAAGTTAATTAAAAAGTCTGTTTCCAAGATTATTTTATTTTGTGTTTCAACTGGTATTTTGTTTTCGGGCGCTTCAAAATCGGTAGCTGAAAATAAAACATCACCTGCAGAACCTGCAAAAAATGATTATTATGTAGCTGCTTACATCTGGCCGTCGTGTCACCACGATGAACGTTTTGGAGATATTCTTTGGCCCGAAGGAACCGGCGAGTGGGAAGTGATTAAAAAAGGGAATCCCCGGTTTGACGGTCATTATCAGCCACGTCAGCCACTTTGGGGCTACGAAATGGACAATGACCCACAGGTGATGGAAAAATGGATTGATGCTGCAACCGATCATGGTGTCAATATTTTTGTGTTCGACTGGTACTGGTACGATGGAGGGCCTTTTCTGGAAAGCACTCTTAATGATGGTTTCCTTAAGGCAAAGAATAATTCGAAAATGCAGTTTTACATTATGTGGGCCAACCACGATGTTAAGCACAACTACTGGAACGTGCACAAGTACAAGGACGATGCATCGATTCTTTGGAACGGGGCTGTGGACTGGGACAACTACAAAATTATTGTTGACCGTGTTATCAAACAATATTTTAAACAGCCCAATTATTTCAAAATCGATGGCTGTCCGGTGTTTTCCGTTTTCAGTGTTGACAAATTGCTCGAAAGTTTTGGCGGCGATGCAAAAGAGGCCCGCAAAGCACTCGACTATTTCAGGGATGAAGTAAAAAAAGCCGGTTTTCCCGATTTGCATATTCAATGGAACCAGGGTGGAGGATCGGTTATGTCAGCTGAAGCAGCCACAAACTTTTCAAACAGGGTAAACGAAATGGGTTTCAACAGTGTGGCCATGTACAACATGGGTGGGCTGAATGAAGATTACCTGGTTTACGGAGCTAATTCGGTAAAAATCAGGGCTCAGATGGATTCAATTTTAAATATCCCGCTGTTTCCCTGCGTTTCGATTGGATGGGACGATACACCGCGATTTCCGGCAAAAGGGATAAAAGATGTTGTGCATTATCACAATACACCTGAAAGTTTTGCCTCACTTCTTTCAAAGGCAAAAAAATATGCCGATAGTCATCCGGAACAACCAAAACTTATAACAATTAATGCCTGGAATGAATGGGTGGAAGGTAGTTATCTGTTGCCAGATATGCTTAACGGATACGGATATTTGGAAAGTGTAAAAAAGGTTGTAAACAGTGAATATGATGTTTATTCAGGAAAATAAATTCATTAGTCATCAAACAACACGAGGTCGGATAATGACTAATTGCTTAAATTAATTTTTTAGCAGTTTCCTGTATCAAATCCCATGTTTCTTTAACATGTTTTTCTTCGGTGTTGGTTTGCCCGATG
>JBBIPU010000156.1:0-8756 GCA_037442685.1 Draconibacterium sp.
AAAACAATTTTCTGTGTATTCAGGGTGTACCTGAAGTAAGGACGTTTTTGTTCAACAGCCTGCTTTTTTGAAACCAGTCCCAGAGTTGCCATTGTTTCCAGAAAATCCTGAACAGTCTGGATATGTATTCCAAGTCGCGATGCGGCTTCTGACGCAGAAATATCCCGATAATTATACAAGAGCCGGAAAATATCTTTAGCATAGCTTTTTGAAATGTAACTGCCAAACAGAGCTGCATCTTCAAATTTAGTTTTCATGAGAAAAACCCTGTTTTAACTGAATTCAACCTGTCGATTATCCTTATTTTGTTTCCTTTCATGTAAAAATCCGCAAAAGTGATCATCAGTCGTCCCAATGAATCACAAAGCTGGTCAAATGCCAAATCATCCCTGTAGTCAAGATAATCCTTGCGCGAAATATGCACCGAAACCTGCCCGTCGAATCCAAACGAAATCCAGGTTTTTTCTGAATAGCTGAAGTTTGGATTATACATTGCATCCCATTCGTTGCCTTGTTTTACAGGCACAATCAGAATTCTGGTATCTTCCTGATAAGTCATACCAACCATAATTCGTTTCAGATAATTGGCAAAATCGATGAGATCATATTTCGAATAATCAACAATGCCAGCCGGCCTGGGCCTTTCTGTGTATGAGTCAGGACTTTCTTCCACATCCCAGGCTGCAAGTTCCATAATTTCCCGGCCTCTCCATTTCATTTTCTTCTGCAAAACAAGATATACAAGCCAAATTAAAAACAGGTAAACAAATATCATCGAAAGCTTTACTTCAGCACTTTGAAAAACTATCGGATGATCAATATTCCCGTTTATATCGATCAGGATTAATACAAGGCCAAAGGATACAAGATAAAATCCGCTTACCAGAATATATGCATTTCCGGTTTTGTAATAAGGCCAGAATCCTAAAGCAACCGAATAAATAAGGATAAGTACGCCTAAAGTATCAAAGGCCGGCTGAAATCCCCAAATTACCAGGGTGCAGAAAAATAATAACAAAGAAAAAATGGCAGGGACTAATCCCTGCAAACCCTTATCTGGTTTTAATTTTCGTGTCATGGCTTTAAACTTTAAATTATTTATACTTCATTTTTTTTATACTATTCAAAGTTATAACTTTATCAGTCTTTTGTCAATATTTAATTTTATGTTTTTTGGCATACTTTCAGTTTTTTGACTGACCTGACAAATGAAATTAAAGAAGAAATGCCTGTAATATTTAAGATTATTATTTTCGGAGATAACCAAAAATGATTGTTATATTTGTTTTCGCAACAAAAAATACGGGCTTGATTTAGCATGCATAAAATACGTTTAAATATTTTGGGATTATCGGTAAGTCAGACACAATCAGGCGCTTACGCGTTAGTCCTTGCAGAAGAAAATGGAGAAAGGAGAATTCCGATTATTATTGGCCCGGTTGAGGCACAGGCAATTGCAATTCAGTTGGAAGGATTAAAACCTCCGCGGCCCTTAACACACGATCTCATTAAAAATATGGCAATGGCTTTTGACATTGCATTGCTCGAAGTTACAATTTACAAGCTTGAAGAAGGCATTTTCTACTCTGAATTACTTTGCGAAATGAACGGCAAAGAAATAAGGATTGACTCGCGGACTTCGGATGCAGTGGCACTGGCATTGCGTTTCAGATGCCCGATTTATACAACTGAAGATATCCTGAAAAAGTCGGGCATTATCCTCGACCTTGAAGATGAAGAATCACCGGTTAAAAATATTTCGAACAAGGAAGATTTACCCGAACCTGAAATTTCCACTTATTCCCAATACTCAGCCAACGAGTTAAACGAAATGATCAATGAAGCCATTCAGAATGAAGATTACGAAAAGGCATCGATTATCCGCGACGAACTGAAGAAACGAAAAAAATGACCGTTTATTAATGATAAACACTCTCGAATTGTGCCGGGTCGTGTTTATGTTTGAAAAATACCGCAAACAGAATTGCCACCACCAGCGAATAAGCAGCAAAGGCAAACCATATCCCTTTCCAGTCAAACTTACCATTTTCAAGCAAAAAATAATTATCGATAATTATCCCGCTTAACCGGCTTCCCAAAAATGCTCCTAATCCGTTGGTCATCAGCATAAACAGCCCCTGTGAACTCGATCGGATGGTATGCGGGCTCTGCATTTCCACAAACAGCGAACCCGAAATATTGAAAAAATCGAAAGCCATTCCATAAATAATACATGAAAGGATGATCATCCAAAGTCCGGGTCCCGGGTCGCCAATGGCAAACAAACCAAACCTGAGCACCCACGCCACCATGCTGATGAGAATCACCCTTTTAATACCAAATCGTTTCAGAAAGAATGGAATTGCCAGGATAAACAGTGTTTCGGAAACCTGCGAAATCGACATAATGATGGCTGGATATTTTACCGCTATCAAATCCTTGAATTCCGGAAAGTTGGCAAAGTCGTGCAGGAATGTATCCCCGTAGGCGTTGGTTAACTGCAGCGAGGCGCCCAATAACATGGCCGACACAAAAAACAGCGCCATCTGTGGATTTTTAAACAGCGAAAAGGCATTCAAACCCAACGCATGGACCAGCGTTTTTTTGTGGCCTTTTCCCAGTGGCGGGCATTTTGGAAGCGTAAAAGCGTACAAACCGAGGAACAATGAAGCGATGGAAGCCACATAAAACTGTGCAGCCGAAGTTTCGAAACCAGCGAGGCTCACCACCCACAGCGCAACGATAAAACCTACGGTTCCCCAAACCCTGATGGGCGGATAATCTTTTACAACGTCCATTTTACGGGAGTTTAGTGTGGAATAACTCACAGATATGGCCAGTGCGATGGTGGGCATGTAAAAAACCATGTTCAGCAGCATCAGCCAGAAAAAAGTGGACGGGTCGGCAACGGTTGGCAAAATAAAGAGTAAAACAGCTCCTGCAATGTGAAAAATACCATACAGTCTTTCGGCGTTTACCCAGCGGTCGGCAATAATACCTGCTATCGCCGGCATGAACAGCGAGGCAATTCCCATGGTTGAAAAGATGGCGCCAAACTCGGTACCCGACCATTGTTTTGTCTGAAACCAATACGCACCAATGGTTAAAAGCCAGGCTCCCCAGATAAAAAACTGGAGAAAATTCATCAGAATCAAACGGTATTTTATGTTCATTGTTTTTGATTTTTGCGGTGCTACAAATCTAATAGTTGAAAGCGATTTACCAAGCAATGAAATGCCCGATAAACCGCTTTCAATTAAATTGAATTCAACTTCAAATTACATCCGGTGAACCCAATTCTCGATTTTTATATTCGATATTCTTTCAAACTCCTTCACATTATCAGTAACCATTATCAATCCCTTTTCAACAGCAGTGCAACCAATTAGCAAATCAAAATCACTAATCATTCTGCCATTTTTCCGCAATCTTACTTTTTCTGTGCCATAGATTAGTATCGCATCGAGAATTGGCAGTATTGTTAACTGGTTCACAAATCTTTCGATAAGTAAATGATTCTTTTGTGGATTACTGCTGTTTTCAGCTCCAAAAACAAGTTCGGCCAATGTAATTTCAGAAATGGCACAGTTTTTCAATTCTACCTGGGCAAATTTCTCAATCAATCCAAAATCTCCCCTAAAGAAGTGAATGCAGATATTTGAATCAAGAAGATATTTCATTCGAAAGCAATTGTGCCGTTTTTATCCACTCTTGAATCACGGATATCACGGATAATTTCATCCGAGCTTCTTGAATCTTCCCATTTACCAAACAAACTTGCCAAATCGAAATCTGATGTTTTATTAACTTCTAATGATTCAGTAAGTTTGATAATCAGCTTCTTTTTGGAAACATTATCAAGTTTTGTCAGAAATCCGAAATACTTTTCAATAGTCTTATTCGTTAATGTCAAACTCATAGTCAAATATTTTTTCAAATGTATTGATTTATTATCAGATTCCTGATTGACGATGTAATCTCCCTGAATTACTGATTATTTACTCAAATCCTTTATCCGCAGATTTCTGAATTTCAATTCAGATCCGTGACCTAAAAATCCGATGTATCCTTTTTCACGCAGTAATCCGGGATGTTCTTTTTTGTCGAGTGTGCCATTTTTGCTGGCCTCTTTGATATCGCCATCCACGATTGTCACTCCATTCAGGATTACTTTAATATGTGTTCCTTTAACAATCACCTCTTCGGTATTCCATTCGCCCACAGGTTTCTGAAATCCGCGCTTGGCGGGAATCACACCATAAACCGATCCGTGGTACTGGTATTCGTGGAGGTTGGCATAAACCGGGTCCGAGTCATCCAGAATCTGGAGTTCCATACCCACATAAGCCGCGTCACCTTCCAGCGGCGCCCTGATTCCCAAACCGTTGTTAGCAGCCGGGGTCAGCTGGAATTCGAACCTGAAATTAAAATCGCTGTACTCTTTTGCGGTGTAAATATTTCCGTGCCCACCCATTTTAGGGTCAACCACCATTTCGCCATTGTCGGCATAATAATCGGTGAGGTTTCCCTGCCAGCCATCGAGGTTTTTGCCGTTAAACAGCGACTCAAAACCCTCGTTGATTTCTTCCTGTGTCAGCCCGATTTCCTTTGTATTGATTTCGCGTACATAAATATCGCGGAACAAAAGCTGGTTTCCGTGGGCCTGCAGTTCGATGGTTCCTTCGCTGAAAATCGGGATGCTGCGGTCCCAGTAGTTGTCCATTTTTACATTGTCAACCACCAGTTCACCATTCAGGTACACCGTAACATTTTCGCCAATCATCGTAATTCTGAATGTATTCCATTCATCAATGGGATTGTCGGCCACTTTCAGCGGGTCGCGAACATTGTCCTTGTTGTTATTGTACAAACCACCCGAACCCACCTGGGCACCCACTTCAACCCGCGAGGTATCCCATATTTGCACCTGTGGTGTACCGCGCAGGTAAATTCCGCTGTCGCCTTCTTTGGTAATCAGCCAGTCAACAATCATTTCAAAATCCTTGTATTTTTTTGCCGAAACAAGGTTGTGCCCTTTTCCGTTAAAAACTATCATCCCGTCTTTCACGCTCCAGTTTTCGAGCATCTTTTTGTTCGCCTCTTCCTGAGCCTTTGCCTTTTCCGATTCATTCAGTTTTGCAATGGCAATGGGATTTCCATCGAGCAGCATCCCCTGCCAGCCATCGAGGTTTTTGCCGTTGAACATCGAAACAAAACCTTTATCATTGGGCATTTTGTCGAGATAACTTTTGATGTTTGCTTTGTCGTAATCGGCTTCGTCGCCTGTTAAAACAGTAATCACTTTTTCGAGCAAAGCTTTTACAATATCTCCCGAGAATCCGGGTTTATCATCGGTGGCCAGTGCAATATTGGCAACGCCTCGTGCTGCAGCCTGCTGCAGGTCTTTGTCATCCAGAAATTTTCCCAGATAAATCAGCGAAAGGAAAGTTTTCAGGTTACCGATGGAGTTCACCACCAGAATTTTCTCTTCGGAAGTAGTTGCAAAAGGCATCACTTTACGGTATTGCAGCAGTTTCTGGTCATCCGGAATTTTGGCCGAGCGCACCTGGCGGATAAAACTGGCAAACGCACGGGCCCTGTAATCGCCATCTGACGTTTTGCAGATATCAAATAAGGCAGCCGAAGCGGCGTACTCTTTCCAGTTGGTGAGTGCCACAAAAGCAGCGTCTTTTGTTTTTCCGGTTGAATTTTTAAAATAATCGCTTACGGTTTCGAGGGCAACAGCGCCGCCAATTTCTGGAAGAACACCAATAATCCGTTCTTTTTTATCAGTGGTTTTCAGTGCTGTCAGCAGTTTGCCATTTTCGGTTTTTTCTTCTTCAACGCCTTTGGCAGCCGCTACAACCGCCAACTGTGTCTGTGTAATTTCTGTTTCGTTGTTTACCGAAAGCAAGAGTTGAATCAATTGGTCGAGATTTTCCGGTGTTGAAACTTTTTTCAGTGCATTGAAAGCAGCGGCCTTTTCGTCAACATCGGCAGATTTTGTAAGGGCGAAAACCTTGTCGAAATAGGCTGAGCCCGATTTGGCAGCTATCAAATCCACAAAAGCAGCTTTTGTTTTTCCTGAAGTTTTATCCAACTGAGCAGCCACCGGAGCCAGGTGTTTCTGGTCGAGCAAAGTAAGCAGGGCATTTTTTGTCGCTTCAATATCCTGTCCTTTTGCCAGGTGGTCGATTAAAACTGCGGTGGCATCTTTTCCTTCAAGATTAACCAGCGCACCAATTGCTTCCACCCTGACAACTTCAGAAGCCGAATTCAGATTTTCAGTAACACAATCACCTGCAAACAAATCGCCTCTGCGGCCCAGCATCGAAATAATATCAGCTTTTATAGCATCGGACGAAGTTTTTGCTTTGGCAATCCACTGACGGGTTGCAGCAACATCGCCTGTTTTTTCAGCCAGATTAAGCACTGAATAACGGAAAGCTTTGTCGCTGTTGTCAACTGCTTTCAACAATAAAGGCAATGCTTCAGCTCCAAAATATTTTGTATAAACAGCCAGTGCTGATGAATAATTGTGCAATTTTTCAGCCGACTGGTTTGCCTTGATGATTTCGTCACAAGCCTTTTTACAAAGTTCGGTTTCGTTGTTTTCGCCCAAACGTTTGGCGTAATTCAGAAACGCTTCGGTGGCGTCGGTTGCTTCGTATCCAAAATTTACCTTTTTAGCCGCCTCCAGCAGTGTTTTGTAGGAATCCGGGTCAGCAATATTGGACAGTGCAGCCAGCGCCACTTTTTGTGTTGCCGGATTTTTATCGTTTACAAAAGGTGCAATCTGTTTTACAGCTCCGGTACATTTCAGTTCGCCCAAACCTTTCATCAGCGTTGGCTTGCATTTTTCGGGTGCACCGGGCAGCGCTGCCAACATTGCATGAGCAGCGGATTTTCCTCCCACTGAAAGCATTGTCTGCGTGGTAGGTTCGGCCAGTTCTTCGTCGGTCAGATATTTCTTTAAAGCTTCAACAGTTTTTTCTCCGGCAATCAGGTTTAACTCGTTCATCAGAAAGGTTTTTACCTGTTTGTCGGTTTTTGATTCGAGTGCCTGCAGCATTTGTGTTTCCACAAAATCCCTTTCTTTTTCGTGCCCGAATTCACATACATAACGCGACAAGCTGTTGATGCAAAACCGCACCGCAGTGTCATCGCCGGTTCCGGGAGGTACTAACATTCCCGCAATTTTCTGAAAACCTTCGGCACCCAGTTCAAGAGTCTGTTTCATTACCAAATCGCGGTGCGCCAGGTTTTTGGTGGGCATTTGTGCCAGAATATCGGCAACTTTGGTTTCAAGCGTTCTTCTGTCCTGCGCAAAAATTCCTGTTGTTAACAACAACAACAACAGGATGGCTATATTTTGAATTGTATTTTTCTTCATTTGTTTCATTTCTTATTAATCATGTTTTTTTACCCCTAAATCCCCTAAAGGGGACTTTAAACTGCCCCCTTCAGGGGGTTGGGGGTAATTAAATCACCCACGGTGCACGCATTGGCTGGTTTATCAAACGGTTGGCGCCTTCGTCGTCGATAAATTCTAGTTTATCGGGGTCGAAATGCAGTGTGCGGCCCAAACGTACAGCCACAATCCCGAGGTTGACCAAAGTAGCCGAGCGGAAACCATTCATTTCATTCAATGCAAATTTCTTCCGTGTTTTTACCGAATCAGAAAAAATGGTAATCTGAGGTTCCGGTTCCGGCAACGTTTCGATAAAACTTTTCAGGTTTGGAATATCCGACCTGAAACCCTGGTAAATTTTCCCGTTGGGACCTTCGATGTAAGCCGCATCTTTGTCGCGGTTTTCACCGTCGAGAATAATCTGGCAACCGTCGGCGTAAGTGTAAGTCACCCTGCGCCATGACCCCACTGCATCGTAATGCTGCTGCGGTGCATCCACCTCAATTTTCACCGGGCTTGTTTCGTCTTTTTCCAACATGTATTGCACTGGGTCGAGGTAGTGCTGCCCCATATCGCCCAAACCGCCACCGTCGTAATCCCAGTAGCCACGGAAGTTGGCGTGAACCCGCTCAACGTTGTAAGGTTTGTAAGGCGCCGGCCCGAGCCACATGTCATAATCAAGATTTTCAGGAACCGGCATTGGCGGAAGATTGTGTTTTCCGCTCCAGAAAAACTTCCAGTTGTAGCCGGTGATGCCGCTCACGGTCACTTTCAGCGGCCAGCCCAGAATACCGCTGTCAATCACCTTTTTCAGCGGTTTGACATCGGTGCCGAGTCCATAAAAATTATCTTTAAACCTGAACCACGTATTCAGCCTGAACATGCGGCCATGCGCATTTATCGCTTCCACCACGCGTTTTCCTTCGCCAATGGTGCGTGTCATTGGCTTTTCGCACCAGATGTCTTTTCCGGCTTTGGCAGCTTCCACCGCCATCAGTCCGTGCCAGTGTGGAGGGGTGGCAATGTGCACAATGTCCACCTCGGGCAACTGACACACTTCCCTGAAATCGTGAATTTTTTTCACTTCATATTCAATCTGACTTTGTGCCAGTTCGAGGTGTTTTTTATCCACATCGCAAATGGCCACCACACGGGTTCCTTCGTACGGAATATGTCCGCGCCCCATTCCGCCAACACCGATAATGGCTTTTGTCAGTTGGTCGGATGGCGCAATAAAACCGTTACCACCCAGCACGTGGCGCGGAACAATAGTAAATGCAGCACCCGCCACCAGTGCACTTTTCAGAAATCTTCTTCTCGAAGACAAACTATTTTCACTCATATT
>JBBIPU010000157.1:0-3742 GCA_037442685.1 Draconibacterium sp.
AATTCAGGGATTGTAATCGAAGGGATCGGGCCAAGATGAGAATATCCGGCTAAAAAATCGACATTGGGCAACTGCGCGGATTTGGCCATTCCAATTCCGGCTTCGGCAATTTGAATCGCTTCTGTTGCTTTAATCACCGAAGGATGCGTTCGGATTACCTCTTTGACAATACTCTCCAAATCGAGCGAATCCGCAACATTCAGATTTGTCTGTTGTTCGGTGGTTTGTGCCTGAATTCCAGTAAACAGCAAAAGTACCAGAAAAACAGCGGCTATTATTTTATAAATATCTGATCTCATATGAGTTATATTTAAATCTTCATTATTCAGTTGCATGTGGAACTGGTGCTTTGTTTTCAGTTTTCTGTTTCTTCGTTTTCAGAAAAAACACAGGAATGATACTGAGAAAACTGAACAAGGCAGCCAATAAAAAATCGTCGTTAATACCTTCAATAAAAGCCTGTTTGCTGAGGTGCGACATCAGAATCGACTGGCTTTGGCTTTGCGCAATGGAACCTGAAGTTCCGGCAACCGATGAAACAAAGCGCCCGATATTCTGGATTGTGGATTGAAACATGGGTGAGTTTGCCTGGAGCGATTCGCCGAAAACCTGCGAATGATAAATCACCCGCGATGTCAGAACCGTTGATAAAAAAGCCACGCCAAAACTGCCGCCAACCTGCCTGATCACATTGTTCAAGCCTGAAGCCTGCGCTAGTTTTGTCCTCGGAATTGTTTTCAACCCAATCGCGGTTAAAGGCCCGAACAGCATTCCCATTGCCAACCCGCGCATGTAAAGTGTTAACATGATATAGGTATGTTCTGTCATGAACGAGAACTTGCTGTTCAGGTAAAAGCTGAGGGACAGCAAGATACCGCCTGTCAGGATTGGAATTTTCGGATTGACTTTGTCAGCAAGTATCCCGGATATTGGTGCGATGATACCCTGTATCAGCCCCAGCGGCAGAAAAACTTCACCGGCCTGGATGGCAGTGTACCCCAATGCATTTTGCAGATAAAGCGGGATCAGAAAAGTACTTCCGAACATGCCAATCCCGAAAATGAACACAACGGCAGTGGTCATCCCGAAATTGTAATCGCGCAACAATCGAAGGTCGATCAGCGGTTCATCAACATATAACTCGTTCACAATAAATATGATAAAGGCAATGGCCGAAATTATGAAACAAAAGACGATCGTTGGTGAATGCCAGCCGCCCGAGTTGGTGGCCGCGTTTCCTTCGGCTAAAGCATAAAGCAAAACAGGCAGAAAAATACTTACCGAGATGAATCCGACTGTATCGAATGAACCCTGCCGCCGGTTGATGTATTCCTTTTGAATAATGGCAGTGGCAAGCATTCCGGCAATACCTACAGGAATGTTTACATCGAAAATCAAAGGCCAGCTGAAATTATCAACAAGGTAACCACCAATGAGCGGACCGAATGAAACCGAAGCCGCTGAAGCGATCGACCAGAATCCGAGGGCAATCCCTCTTTTTTCAGGCGGAAATTCACGGGTGATGATGGCCATTCCAACGGGCATCAGCGAGCCGGCTCCCAAACCCTGGATCACGCGGGCAGCAATCAGCATATCTTCGGTAGGCGCCATTCCACAAAGCATCGATCCCATCGTGAAAAGGAACAATCCCAGGAAATAGGTGCGTTTGTATCCGAAATGGTCGGCTAACCAGCCCGAAGTTGGTAACATCACAGCTAACGAAAGCATGTAAGCGGTTAATACCCATTCGATTTTGTCGAGACCAACGCCAAACGAGGCCATGATTTTAGGCAAAGCCACGTTTACGATTGTAGCATCGAGAACAGCCATGAAAGTTCCGATCATCACATTTCCCAACAACCACCATTTGTAAGTAGGACTGGTGGTGTCGAACGTTGAATTCTGATGCCGGATGAATTCAAGAAAATGTTTTATCCCGGGTAATTTGTGCATACCTTTCAGCGAAGAATTGTAACATAAACCGACATTCCGGCAACAAGCTGAATATCTTTGTATTTCCCGTTATTATCTGAGCCAAGGATTGACATCCGGACCGGAATGCGCTGGGTGACTTTGGTAAAGTTTCCCGATGCGTTATTCGGCGGAATTAACGAAAACTGCGCTGCAGTGTTAGATGCAATGTAAGTGATTGCCCCGTTAAAAGTCACGTCGGGGTAGGCATCCACAGTAAATTGAACCTTTTTCCCTACAAAAAGATCTGCAACTTTGGTTTCTTCAAAATAAGCTGTAACATAAAGCGAATCGTTTTTGGTAACTGTAAAAATCGACTGGCTGGGTTGTGCAATGTCGCCGGGAAGCAGCCATCTTTTAGCAACACGTCCTGAAACGGGAGCATAAACTTGCATGTTTTTCAGCTGGGTTTCAACCGTATTCAGCTGGGTGGATGACAGTTGAACTGTCTGTTGCGCACTTTCAATCATACTTTGGCTTACCATCAATTGTGCCTTGTAAACTTCGAGCTGAGCCTGTGCTGATTCATAAGTTTTCTTGATATGATCGAACTGCTCTTTTGTAATTACGTTTCCGTTTAATTGCAGTGTGGCCCTGTCCAAATCTTCTTTGGCCCTTTCGAGTGCCACTTCCTGCACTTTAATGGTTTTTTTGTCGAGTTCGTATTTGGCAAGTGTCTGATTGGCATTTGCCTGAGCACTGTTGATGGCAGCTTTGGCCTGAACTTTCTGGGCTACCAGATCGGTGCTGTCGAGCTCAACCAGCAACTGACCTTTTTTTACCGTGTCACCTTCCTGTGCGTACAACACTGCAATGCGCCCCAACATTTTTGAGCTCACCGAAACCCTGTCGGCTTCGATGTAAGCGTCATCGGTTTTAATATGTAAAGTGTAATTTTTGTACCATTTGTACCCAAAAAGAACCAGGGCTCCAACTACAACAGCCAATAATATGTAAGCCCTTATTCTGCGTGCTTTCACCCCTTTTTCACTTGTTTCTTTTGCCATGTTATTTTTGTTTTAATTTTTTACAGATTGAATTTTAACCCTTTCACAAAATGGCGGGTGAAGTAGCGGATGGCATTTTGCAGACTATCCATTTCTTCATCGCTGATCTCAAAAAACGATTGTTGCTGTATCAGGCTGAACCTGAGGCCTCTCACAACATTGAGAAACATTGTTGCATCCTGTTCCGGATCGTTGCTTTTGAATTTTCCCGCTGTATTTCCTTTGATCAGGATTTGTGTCATTATTTTTTGCTCCTGTTTTCTGAATTCCACGAATGTTTCACGTAAAACCGGTTTGATTTCATTCGACATCGAAAACCTGAATTTGCTGAGATTCATAAAGGTTTTGAAATAGACGATCCTTTTATCGACATACGTTAAAATCATTTCCTCCGGATCCTCAATCAGTGCCATTTCCCGTTCAATTTTCCCGATAAATTCTTTTTGTTCTTTTTCGATTACTGCTTTAAAAAGGCTTTGTTTATCAGGGAAATAATAATAAAGCGCAGCTTTCGACATCGAAATGTCTTTGGCAATTTCGTTCATTGTGGTTTTTTCGTAACCATAAATTCCGAGTCTGCGTTGCGCTGCCGCTAATATTTCATCCCGTTTCTCCTGAATCTCAATATCGGCACTCATTTCTTCGTTTTAAATATGACCGTCTGACCAAATTGGTTAATGGGTCAAAGATAAGAAATAATTCTTTAGGTTGACACTCTGCAGGATAGCCGGAAAGCGGATTGACCAGAGACTTCAGATTTTGTA
>JBBIPU010000157.1:3842-6115 GCA_037442685.1 Draconibacterium sp.
CCTTCGTAACGCGCCATTACAGTTACCCGGGTTTTTACTTTTACCATGGCATCGAGTACCGGTTTTGGCAGGTCGCGCGTCATAAAATCGATGATTTTCCAGGCTTGTACCATGGCAGAATCCGGAACCCGCCATGAAGCAGTAATTGCTATTCCATTAGCATCTAAATATTTTTTATAGAATTTGTCAAGATGAAGCGATTCGGGCACATTGGAAACTTTCGGAACCTGTTCGCGGATTTGGGCATTTGTGATTCGGATCGAGAAAATTAAAGCAGCAAGGAAAATTAAAGTGAAAGCTATTTTATTTTTCATTTCTTTCAGTTTTGATTCTTGTTTCGAAAAATGTTAACAGTCGTTCCCGGAAAGAATTTCAATGGGCAATATTCAAATTATTCCAGTCGGGAGTTGTCTGGTTGTAGAATGCCCGCACAAAAAAATCACGACGTTTCTGTTCACCGTAATCGCCTCCCAAAGTATGGTTCATCCCTGGCAGAACCACCAGTTCAAAATCCTTTTTGGCGTTGATCAGGGCGTTTACCACCTGCATAGTAGAGGCCGGATCCACATTGTCATCCACCTCTCCAACAATCAGCAAGAGTTTTCCCTGCAGTTTTGCGGCATTTTCCACGTTCGAGCATTCGGCGTATTCCGGCCCGATCGGGAAACCCATCCATTGTTCGTTCCACCACATTTTATCCATCCGGTTGTCGTGACAGCCGCTGGATGATGAACCGGCCTTGTAAAATTCAGGATGAAAAAGTAATCCGGCTAAAGTATTTTGTCCGCCCGCCGAACTGCCAAATATACCAACACGCGTGGTGTCCAGGTAACTGTATTTTGCGGCCGCTGCTTTTATCCACAAAATCCGGTCGGGGAAACCAGCGTCTTTCAGGTTTTTGTAACACACATCATGAAACGCTTTTCCCCGGTTCGAAGTTCCCATTCCGTCCATCTGGACAATAATAAAGCCCAGTTCTGACAAACCTGAAAAAGGAAAATTTGTGGCGCGGAAGTTCTTCTGTGCAAAAGAACCTTGCGGGCCGGCATAAATATACTCGATAATCGGGTACTTTTTGTTTGGATCGAAATTGGTTGGACGGTAAATATTTCCCCAGATATCGGTTTTTCCATCGCGGGCTTTTGCCACAAATGGTTCGGGTGCAATCCAGCCTTTTGCCAGTAAATCAGAAATATCGGTTTTTTCAAGTTCCATCACCACCGATCCATCCGAAGTGCGGCGCAAAACGGTAACCGGCGGATTTTGAACGGTTGAATAGGTATCTGTAAAATATTCGTAGTCGGCTGAAAAAGTGGCTGAATGTTCCATTTTCTCGGGAGTCAGGTCAACCAAACCGGTGCCATCGAAGTTGATTTTGCAGTAGTGAATAAAATAGGGGTCTTCGTCGGCATTTCGTCCCGAAGCCCTGAAAATGATGGTGTTGGTTTTTTCATCCACCTTTTCAACCCCGCGAACGACCCAGTTTCCCGAGGTAATCTGGTTTTTTACTTTCCCGGTTTTGGTGTCGTATAAATAAAGATGGTTCCATCCGTCACGTTCTGAAGCCCAGATGATTTCGCCGCGTTTTTCCAAATTGTAGCGGAAATATTTGCCACTGTAATCGATAAAAGTTTTGCTGCGTTCATCGATGATCACACGCACAGTACCGGTTGTTCCATTGACTTCAACCACCTGGAAAACCTGGTGGCCACGCTGGTTAAAATCGAAAGTGAAAGCTGTGCTGTTTTCGTACCATTTCAGGTCCGAAATTTCATATTGGTTTTCAAAATCTTTTGTATCAACGGGTATTTGTTTCAGTGTTTCGACATTGAACAGCGAAGGTTTCCGGATAGGAAGTGCATCGCCGGGTTTTGGGTAATATCTTTTTTGCAGAATGGGTTGCAACTGTGTTTTTGGCGACGATTCCACAAAATAAATAAAATGGTCTTCGGCTTTTCGTACTTTATTCACAGCCAGCTTTTTCGAATCGGGCGACCATTCGAAATACGAAGAGTAAAAATCGCCTGCTGATCCGTCAAAACTCAGTTGTATTTCCTTTTTGTCTTTGGTGTTTTTTACAAAGACATTGTAATTCTTAACAAATGCCACCCAATTGCTGTCGGGCGAAGTAACTGGTTTGTTGCCGAGTTCATCAAAACTTTCATTCCAGTAGGGTCGGGGAGATTCGGGTTTCATTACCGAATCAACAGAAATCTGGTAGGTTTTTACATCACAGCTCCAGTATTTTTTGTCGAAGGCAAAACTTATTTTAT
>JBBIPU010000157.1:6215-8602 GCA_037442685.1 Draconibacterium sp.
TCAGGACTTCCCCTGTACGGGCCGAAAGCGCCGTGACTGGCAGGTTGCCATGGATTCCGCCACACTAAAACATACGAAAGACTGATTGGTTTCAACGATTCGAGAACGATTTTTGTCCACCAGGTTGTGTTGGTGGCAATCGGACCGCCTGCTTCGCTCACGGCAGCGATTTTGTTTTTTTCTTTTGCCAGGCGGCTCACAATCTGTGCACAGTTTTTCAGGGTTTCGGCGTAATCCGGGCCGCGGTCGTATAAATCGAATGCCAGAAAATCGATTACATCATCGCCAGGATAACGCTCAAGATACTCGTCAGCCGTGTTAAACCGGTCGGTTGAATAGGTGAAAAGCAGGTGATGGATATTTTTTTCATTTCGGAGATAATTGACAGTGAACCGCCACAATTGTTTGTATTCATCAACAGTACAAAGATTCTTTCCCCACCAGAACCAGCTTCCGGTGTGTTCGTGATACGGTCGGAAAAGCACGGGTATAAAAGTGCCGTCTTCGGTTTTCAACTCAAGCATAAAATCTGCAAGACGGTCTAAATACTTTTTAAAAAGCTCGTGTTTTGCACCTCCCGGCAAAATCGATTTCACGGTTTCTTTTGAAGTGACATCCCACGCACTTCCGCCTGTCAGCGGATTGTTCAGGTGCCAGCTAATCGTATTTACTCCGCCTCTTTTGTAAGTGGTTTTTATCCAGCTTTTTATTTTATCGAAATGAACCGAGTCGAGGCTGTAAGGTTTTCCAAGTTCAAGGTGGCCGAGTTCCCAGCCATAAACAGCCGGATAATCGCCGCATACATCCTTTACATCCGAGCGACCTTCTTCGTACACCCAGCCGTGACCGTAGGCAAGGTCGTCCTGATGCCCGAACATGATTCCTTTCTGCTGAAGTTTAAATAGGTTCTGGTACAATTTTACAGTTTCGGGAGTGGCCTTCTGGTCGGTAGGTTTAACTGCAAAAACCGCTGCTGATGCAAGAATTAAAAGAATTAAAACTGGTGTTCTCATTGTTTGATTATTTTTTGGATGTCATTTATTGTTAATTCAACTTTTGGATTGAAATTTTCTTTTTTCATGTAGTTCAGCAAACTGGCTTTCAACTGTACGGCTTCAGGCCTGTTTTCAAGGTTGTTAACCAAATCGGCCCCACTGACAATTATTTTTCCTTTACCAGCTTTTGCTTCAAAAATCATTGCGAGCGGGCGGTTGCTTACCCAGTCGTCGATGATGCGTACAATGGGTTTTAGTTGTTGCGGGAAAGATGAAAGATTGATTGCATCGCAGTGACTCATGGCATCCCACCACTGCCAGTTGGAATGATATTCGGTTGGGAAGAGGGCAAGCGCAGGATGTTCAGGGTTACACAGAATACCAAGTGTGTGCGGTTTTTGTCCGTCTGTCCAGGCGGTGTTCCAGAAAATACTCGAAAAACCGACTCCGACATTTCCTCCCATTTCAGGCACCACTTTTCCCTTTCCTAAACTTAAAAGAACTTTTCCCCCTTCTTCCAGAAATTTTATTACTGAAGGTGTAAGTTTCTCAACCACCTTAATATCAACAGGATCAGCTTTTCTGTTTTCAGGGTAAACCCAGATATCCCATGAATTTGAAAAATTGCCTGTTGTAACTTCCAGCGTCATTTTTCGCGGGAGATTTTCTTTTTGAAATTCGTAAACTACTTTTCCAAGCGAAATGTTATTTCCGATCGGGATTTCCCGTTCTCCGAATGTTCCCTCTGCCACAGTTTTTTCGTTTTGCGTGATTTTCCATGCAGAATTTATTTTTTCCAACGACTTTTCCCCAAAATGGGCAACTTCGATTTCTGTCTGCATTGTATCGCCTTCGGTGTAAACCATTTTTTTAAGTCTGGCCAGCGGAACAGTCTGGTTACAAAAGCGTTTGTATTCTTCAGCAGAAACATATCCTTTTTCTTCCCAGAACGGATCGAGAACGCCAACCAGCGCGGTTCCCTGTCCGGGAAAATCGTGGAGATCGAGTAACTGGAATCCTGCAAAACCCGGTGTTCTTAACGCGGCTTCTATATCGGCTTTGTAACAAAGCACCTGCAGTTTTCCGGACGCCAGCAAGAAACTGTCGGCCAGATCAGCCATTCCGTGTGCAGCCAAACTCTCTTTAAATATTTCGAAGTTTTTAGGTTTCAGCGGGCCCGTGTATTTCACCATTTCTTTGAGATTTGGGTAAACGCACCACTGTCCGATTTCGTGGCTAACCACCGGAATCCCGTCGCCCGGTGTCCGGTTTCGCCAGTCAAAATCCGTGCGGGGAGGCTCGGCATTGATAATGCTTCGTAAACCCTCTCCCCAGCCCTGAATCCGGGGAGCAGGAATATCGTGGTAATTATTCACTTCCAAAGCCGGCCAT
>JBBIPU010000158.1:0-8575 GCA_037442685.1 Draconibacterium sp.
TGTTATGCCCGGAAAAATTCAATTTAAAACAGAAGAAAAAACTGCAAACTGAGATAAAAAAACAAAAAATCAGCAATAAAAATTAAAAAATTAGCTATTATAAATAACAGATATTCAATAAAATAAAAATTTAATCAAAAAAAATTTAAAAAATTTAGTACTTTGTGTTGCATAGTACTGAAAAATATACATATATTTGTAATGCAAATAACAATGTAATTAATAGTAGCAGTTTAAAAAAAGTTCTTTACAAATTGTAACGTCTAAAAAAAGATAGCGTCTTAAAGTTGTAAAAGCAATAAAATCCTTTTCGGATTAAAACAGGAACAGAAGAATACAGAAAGCACAGAAAAGAGAAACATTAAAAACAAAAACAGAAAACAAAGTCATTAAAACAAACAAAGCCATGAAAACAAAAAACAATGTTCAGAAAACAATCTCGCGTACTTTAGCAGTTATTGTAAGTTTTGTACTGATCAGTATAACAGTTACGGCGCAGGATTTTTGGAAAACTGTTTTAACAAACAGCAGTTTTAATCAAATTGCAATTGCAATGTCAGAAACTTCGAAGAAACCGGTAGCTCCCGAGCGCGCTCCTGAAAGCAAACCGTTAAACTTCATCTATGTAAACGATTACGAAGAGAAACTGGAAGTTGAAGGATGGATGACCAACGACAATCTTTTCAATCCGGTTGTAATAACTGTTGCAGAAAATGAAAGTGAACTGCAGGTTGAAGACTGGATGCTGAATGAAGTTTTATTTGGCGCTGCCGAAACCGACAACCACATGCAGTTTGAAAGCTGGATGAGAAACAACGTGGCCTGGAATTAAAAAATTCCGCCACCTTGCTTTTGAGAGAATTAAGTTTGAATATAAATCAGAAAATATACTGCAATGAAAATTGAAAATGCAAAAGCACAGATGCGGAAAGGCGTTTTGGAATACTGCATTCTGCTGGTACTCAGTGGAAAACCACTTTACGCCAGCGACATCATTGAAGGCTTGAAGGAAGCTAAAATGATTGTGGTTGAAGGAACACTCTATCCGCTGTTAACCCGTCTTAAAAACACCGGATTTTTAACTTACCGCTGGGAAGAATCGACCCAGGGACCACCCCGTAAATATTACGAACTGACGGACAGCGGTCGTAAATTTTTAGGCGAACTCGAAGAATCGTGGAGCGAATTGGTTGAAGCAGTCGCCAAAGTGAGAAACAAAAATGCATAATTAAACTTATTGTCAACAGTATTAAAAATATACAGAAATGAAAAAGACATTCACAATCAATATAAGCGGCACGGTTTTTCACATCGAGGAAGATGCTTACGAAGTGCTGCAAAAATATCTTATTAACCTGAAAAATCATTTTGGCCCGAGCGATGAGGGGAAGGAGATTCTTACCGATATTGAATCGAGAATTGCAGAGATATTTATTGAAAACTCAACTGGCGAACAAAAAGTTGTTTCCATCGATATGGTGAACAAGGCCATCGAAATCATGGGAACACCTGAAGATTTCCAGGAAGAAGAAAATGAAACCGGGCAGGAATACCAGCCAACCGACGAAGGGAAGCGGAAGCGCAGGCTTTACCGCGATCCCGATCATCGGGTGTTCGGTGGAGTTTGCGGTGGACTGAGCGCTTATTTTAACATGGACCCGGTGATTTTACGGATCATCTTTGCCGTTTTGTTTTTTGTAACATCGGGCGCTGCATTTCTTGCCTACATAATTCTCTGGATCGCAGTTCCCAAAGCAAAAAACACAGCTCAGCGCCTGGAAATGCGTGGACAGGAAGCCACCGTGAAAAATATCGAGAAATCGATTAAGGAAGAGGTGAGCGAAATGAAGGAAAGCTATAAAAAATTCAGGGAATCAGACTCTTACTCAAAAGGAAAAAAATCGGTGGAAGCAGCAGGCGAAGTCACTTACAATGTTTTTAAAGTGATACTTAAAGTTGCGGTAATTGTAATTGGTGTTTTACTGATTATCACCGGTTTCCTGGGATTGCTCGGAATGATATCTTCAATGGTGCTCGGACATTCGTTTGTTCAGGGCTGGCCTATGATCTGGAGTCCCGAAGTTCAGGTCCCGGGTTTTCTTAATCATTTTGTTGAACCCCGCACAGTTACTTTAGGAATGATCGCAGTTGGAATTCTGGTAGGAATTCCGTTGCTAGCCATTCTGTTTGTTGGAACCAAGCTTGTATTCCGGTATAAAACAAATAATACAGCCATTGTTGCCGGAATGGTGGTAATTTGGATAGTTGCGCTGATCTGGTTAATTGTTATGTCGGTAATGCAGGTTGGAAACTACAAAAACAATTCATCTTTTACCGAAACAAAAACCATTTCGTGTGAAACGTGTCAGACACTCGACCTCGAACTTGGAAAAGATAAATATGAAGATTACGCCAAAAAAGATTTTCAGATCGATAACATGAAAATTGCGGTTGTCGATGGGGAAGAGGTGTTGCTCGGACAAGTAAAACTGAATGTTGAGAAATCGGGGAATGATGAATTTGTGGTACTGGTAAAAAAGACATCACGCGGGAAAACCCGTGAAAATGCAAAGGAATCGTCAGAAGGAATCATCTATCATTTCGAGCAGAAAGATTCCACGCTAACCTTCGATCCATATTTTATTCTTGGTGAAAGTGTGAAATGGCGTGGTCAGGATGTAAACATTACAGTGAAGGTTCCCGAAGGTAAGGCGGTTCATTTCAGCGACGATATGGTGAAAATAATTAATGATATAGAAAATGTATCAAACACCTGGGATGGCGATATGGTTGGGAAAACCTGGATAATGAAACCTGAAGGACTGACGCTGAAACAATAAAAACGCATGAATTTGCGAATGCTTGTCAGATGGATTGGATTTGAATAAATGTTGAATATCAAATTCCGGTACAAACCGAAAATCCTCTTCCGAGTGTCATTTCATAAGTAGTAAGAAATCTATTTCTTTGAAATACAGGTGTTCCGCCGATTATTCCCGGTCTTTGAGCCGACAAAAAAAGGATTAATTTTGTGAAAACAGGTTAATCCTTTTTTAATTTGCGCGATTAAATGTAGGTCTCTTTAAAAACAATGATTGCACCAATCGTGGTCACAAGTGATAGAGGTTACTCAGGAAAAAGCACAACTATGAGAACTTTATCTTTAATCAGGAGTCAATCTGATTTTGGTTCGGAAGAATCAGGGTTTTTCTCAAAGTTCATGATTTGCGATTAACAAAATAAAAATCCGCACTGCAATTTTTTGTATTTATAATCCTGCAAGCGTTTTTACTTTTTTCCAAACGCCATCATCCACCGGAATTCCCAATACCATATTTGCTTCGCGGGTTTTCAGCGATTGTTCTCCGGGATAGTAAATTTCTCCTCCCTCTTTGGCAGGTTCTGAGTTTTTTATTTGTTGAATAGTGTCTTCCACAACCTGATCGATAAATTCCTGTGTATTGATTTTTAAAGGATCGATGGCGATAAAAACCTGGTTGCAACTGCCACAACTGCCTTTCCCTACTTTATCGATTTCTGCGGTACAACTGCCATTTGAAAGCAGTGTTGAAATGAGATCGAGGAGAACAGCAAAACCTGATCCTTTCCAATAACCCATGGGTAAAATCCTCCACGTTTCTTCAATCGGGCCCGGGATATCTGTCAGGTTTCCTTCTTTATCAAAACCTCCGGGATAAGGAAGTCTTTCGTTTTTTAACCTTGTTACCTGCAATTTTCCGTACGAGTACAGCGACATTGCCATGTCGAGCACAATATGACCTTTTTTTCGCGGGACAGCCATAATAAACGGGTTATTCCCGATACCAATGGTTTTTGCTCCCCACACCGGCATGCACGATTCAGTGTTTGTCCAGCAAATGGCAATAAATCCATTTTCTGCAGCCTGCCATCCATAAGTACCTCCCCGCATCCAGTGGGTGGTATTATTTAAAGCAACCAGTCCAAGTCCATTGTTTTCAGAAATTTCGATGGCGCGGTTCATTGCAAAACGGGCATTTAAAATTCCCGGTCCAAGATTTCCATCGTAAATTTCCATAGAACCCAGATTTTTTTCTAATGTTGGTTCAGCATTTACATCGACCCATCCTTTATGAATGTAATCGACAAACCGTTCAACCCTGTTCAATCCGTGAGAGTAAACACCATCCCTGCTCGATTCGGTATGGATTTTTGCACAGATACCGGCTTTCTCATCGGTCATACCTGCCTTTAAAAATGCCGTTTTAATCGTGGCTTTCATTTCATCGAAAGGAATTCTTGTCATCTTTGAATAATATTGGTTGTATTGAAAATGGTTTTCATCTCAGATATATTCATTGGGAATAAATCGATGTTTAAAAACAAAGGGAATCCGGTGTTGTCCCCGAATTCCCTTTCTCTTTTAAAGAAATACTTATTACACTAAAATTTTTGTTGTAAGATTATTTATGCTGAGTTCAACTCCTTCAAAAGGTTTGCCGTTCCCCTGGTTGTCGTCTTCAACAAACATGTATTTCATCCCGGCGGTTTTCCTTGCAGCCCAGATTCTTTTAAAATCGATAAGCCCGGCGCCCACCGATGTAATGTCATCTTTAATTACATCGTAAAATGGAGCGCTTTTTTGCGTCATATCTTTAAAGTGGAACAACTGGAACCGGCCCGGATATTTTTTGAACATTTCAACCGGATCCTGTCCGGCTTTGGTAGCCCAGTACATATCTAATTCCATCGTAATCAGGTTTGGATCCATCTCAGTCATAAAAATATCGTAATAAGGCACCTTTCCGTTTACAGGCTTGAACTCAAAATTATGGTTGTGATATCCAAACTGGATTCCTGTGTCTTTCATAATCTTACCAACTTTATTCCACTCGGCGATCATTCTTTTGTAAGTTTCAACATTGCGGTTTACTTCTTCGATCCAGGGTTGAACACAGTATTTCACTCCAAGAATTGCATGATCCTCTGCCATCTTTTTAGCGCTGTCCAAAGTAATGCCTGCCGCTTCGACACTCGTATGGCTGCTGATGATATCCATTCCCAGGTCGCTTACGATCTTTTTAAATTCCACAGGGGTAAACCCATAAAATTTGCCATTGTCATAATTGGCAAGTTCTATGTTTTTATAACCCATGTCGGATATTTTTTTCAGCGATCCCTTGGGATCGGCGGTCATTGCATCGCGGATTGTATAAAGCTGCAATCCTACTCCGAAGCTTTTTTTGTCTTTAGCCACATCCACCGGATTAGCCTTCAGGCTGAAGGCTACCGAACCAAGCGCCATAGCACCCAGCGCACCGGCAGTTGAAATCTTAATGAAATCCCTTCTTTTGTGATTAATGCTCATAGTTATTTTTTTAAGTTAAAATTAATTTTACCAGTACCTGATTTTTTGGAACGATAAAATTAATGCAATCCTGTTATTGTTTGTGCTTAAATCGGGATTTTTTATATTTTTGCCGGAAATTTTACTGTCCTGTGGTGTAATTGGCAACACGACTGACTCTGGATCAGTAAAGTCCAGGTTCGAGCCCTGGCAGGACAACCAGAAAATCAACCACTTACGATGAATTTTGTGAGTGGTTTTTTTGTGACTTGCCAGAAAGTTGCCAACAATTCCCAAAAACTCCGTTTATTTTTAAGCAAAGTTCAGTCATTTTTATGTTGCATTTTCAGCTTGTTATGAGCCAGACAAACTTCAATTTTCCACAATTTCAACCTGGTTGCATATTACAGGAAGTCAGATGGAAAGACCAAAAAGAAGGCGTTATATTGCATCGACTGATGAAGAAATGGATTAATACCTTTCATTATTTTATGTGAAGTCTCTAATATTGGAAAATATTTATCACTTTATGGAATTAAATAAAATTGATAAAAATGAGAACAACTTCTTTATTTAATAAAACCTTATTTATTGTTTTGACTGCAGTTACTATAACTTGCAATTCAAAAACAAACTCACAACAAAACAATAATAAGTTTACTCGTTATGTAAATCCGTTGTTGGGGACAGCAACACTTTGGGAACCAAAAGACTTGGGATATGTACGCAAATCGAAACAACGCACCTGGGGTGCGGAAGTATTCCCTGGTTCGTCGGTGCCAAACGCTATGGTGCAATTAAGCCCGGTGACTCAATTTCGCAGTGGTGCCGGTTATCAATACGAAGACAGTGTAATCTATGGATTTTCTCACACCTGCAAGGGGCACTGGAATTTGCTGCACGTGCCCATGCTCCCCGTAACTGGAAAGGTAACTGCAACTGATTATAGCTCTGCTTTTAGCCACGATAACGAAACGGCCCGGCCGGGTTACTATCAAGTTTATTTGAATAGATATAACATTAATGCGGAACTTACATCCACGCTGCGTTGTGCTTTTCATAAATATACTTTTCAGGAAAATGATGAAAAGGCATTAATCGTGAATGTAAAACGTTCCAACAATAACGTAAAGGAATGGGATATTCGAAGAGTTGATGACCACACCTTCACCGGCATGCAAAGTGGTGAAGGAAAGATATACTACTACGCTATTTCGAATTACCCGATTGAAGATATTGAACAGCTGAAAGATGATGAACGAAATGAAGTGGCTTTGGTACACTTTGGCAACAGCCAGAACAGTAAACCGCTGGAATTGAAAATAGGTTTCTCCTTTGTAAGTGTGGAGAATGCAAAGATGAACCTGGAGGCGGAAATGTTGGATAAGAGTTTTACGCAAGTACAAAATGAAGCAGACGCCACCTGGGAGAAGCTGCTAAGAAAAATTACCGTTGAGGGGGGCAGAGAACGGGAAAAAGGTTTGTTCTACTCTTGTTTGTACCGTTCGTTCTTATGGCCGGCTTTGCGCAGTGATATCAATTATGAATATACTGACGAACAAGGACAAGTGGTAAGCAACGGTTTTCATAAATATACCGACCCCTCGTTTTGGGATGATTACCGTAATAAGCTTATTCTACTGGGAATGATCTCGCCGGATGTAACCATTGATGTGATAAAATCCATTATCGACAAAGGAGAGAAACGAGGTGGCTATATGCCCACATTCTTCCACGGCGACCATGCATCAGCTTTTGTATCCGGTAGCTACTTACGTGGTTTAAAGGACTTCGATCTTAACCGTGCCTACCAGTTGTTACTGAAGAATGCTTTTGTCCCCGGAAGAGGTGGCAGACCTTATTTGGATGAATATCTGGAAAGAGGCTGGATTGCAGAGAAGGATACTGTTAATGTACCTTTCTGGAATGAATACAAGGGCGCTGTAACCAAAACCGTGGAGTATGCATATGACGACTATGCAATAGCGCAGATAGCGAAAGAACTCGGTGATGAAAAGAATTATACGATTTTGATGGAACGTTCTGATAACTACAAGAAAGTGTTCGACCCTGGCACAGGATTTTGGCGCGGTCGCATAAATGATGGCAGTTGGATTGAAGATTTCGATCCTTATTATCCTTATTATCAATATATGTATAGAGAAGCTAATGCCTGGAATGCTTTGTTCTTTGCTCCTCACGACCCCGAAGGAATGATTAAGCTTTATCCCAGTAAAAAGGCTGTGGAGGATAAGCTGGACTCACTTTTCTCTGAACCTTGGAGAGGCTACGAAGTAGCTAACCTGACTGGCTTTATTGGTAACTACTGCCATGGTAATCAGCCCGGTCACAGCATTCCATTTACTTATTACTTCATTGGCAAGCAAGAAAAATCACAGGTTATTCTTGACAGCATTATGAACCATTATTATGGAATGGGAGCCGAGAAACTGGCGTACGCTGGTATGGACGATGCCGGCGAAATGTCTGCGTGGTATGTGTTCAACGCCATAGGCATTTACACTTATTCTCCTGCCGATCCGGAGTACATCGTTTCCGTTCCACTATTTGATAAAGTGACATTCGACCTAAATGGCAAACCGTTTACCATCATAAAAAAAGGTGACGGTCAGAAGATTGCAAGTATTACATATGACAACAAAACGTTGGAAGGTTACTTCATTACGCACCAACAGTTGCAGGAAGGAAAGGAACTCATCATAACTACAGAATAAGTTGAATTCAGTAAAAAATAATTTGCTTTACGTTGAATAATAGATTTTGAGTTAGTGAATCAAATAATCTTTGATATTCCAATTCTTCAACCTGGTGGAATATTACAGGAAGTCGGATGGAAAGACCAAAATGAAGGTTTTAGGTTGCTCTTTTCTGTTAGATTGGTTTTAAAGAAATTAAGAGCCGCAGTCTATGAATTCACACAAACGATACAGGTTTTACTCAATACCAGCAAGATTTTCAGAAAATCCGGCACAAAAAAAGAGGTCGAAAATAATCTCTTGTCCTGTCTGGCTCCCCTGATCCCGAAAATTCGGGAGAAGTTGCAACCTGATTTTTTCGTCAGCAACACTTTATCTAAAACTAAAAAGTAGCCTCTTATACTCGAAATCTTTCAGTTTTTTCCGACGTGCCAGATAGTGACTGCAAGTGATTCAATTTTTGAAATAATAGATTTTATTTTATTTAAATTGAAACGAACCTACAACGCCCACTTTTAATATGTACATTTTT
>JBBIPU010000159.1:0-2160 GCA_037442685.1 Draconibacterium sp.
CGGGGCAAAACGGTGGCGATGGCGGACATGGCGGGGGTGGTGGTTTTGGTGGCCCCGGTGGCGATGGTGGCTATATTTATTTCTACTTTACCGACGATGCCGAACCTTTTGAATATTTGTTCACGATAAATAACCGGGGTGGTTCAGGTGGATTTCATGGCAGTGCCGGCATCGGAGGTTCAGGTGGAACCGGCGGGAATGGCAACCCACCCGGAGCCCGTGGGATGAATGGTGCATTCGGCCCTTCTCCGGTTGGAATTACAGCTTCACCGGGCAACAGTGGTAAAATTTTAAGAGATAAAACCGATGAGTTTTTCTTCTACCAAACTGAAGAATCTGAAAATACTGAAGCATTGAAACATTACAAAGATGAAGACATGATTTCGAACGATTCTGAATTCTAATTCTGAATTTTCAGACCATTCACAATCTTTTCGTTGTGGCAAACCAGAACCTGTTGTTTGTCGCCATGCCAGTTGTGCAGGCCGTTTCCCTGGCAATCGTCGTAATTGCTGCACGAAGCACATTTCCCGGTTTTTGTCCAGCTCCGGTTTCTGAAAGGCTGAAATTTTGTTTCCCAGGTTTCGTAGAAATTGTCGGTGTAAATATTCCCCTGTGCCAGCGACCTGTCGATATTCGGACAAGCTGAAATGGAACCGTCAATCAGTATTGACCCGATGTTGATACCTGCCCTGCAGAAAAAAAAGCTGTCGCGTACTTTTGTTTCGTATTTCCCTACAAAACCTTCGCAACTGAATTTTACATCGATGGCTTTGCTTTTTCGCGACTCGGTTATAAAATCCATCAATTCAACAAATTGAGTGTCGGAAAGCGACAATTCACGGTTGTTCGCTGCTCTGCCAATGGGAATTATGGTAAACAACCGCCATGCTTTTTCTTTTTTCTGAATGAGCAGTTCCCTGATTTGGGGCAGTTCACCGATGTTGCGCTGATTTACACAGGTTACCACATCAAAATTCAACCGCTGTGAACCAGCCGCCAACCCAATGGCATCAACCACCCTGTTAAAACCAGAAGTTGAGTTTCGCAGCCAGTTGTGCGATGTTTCAAGTCCGTCGAGGCTGATGGTTAATGCGCCCATTCCGGCATTCAGCAGCGAAATATGACGTTCTTTTGTGTATAAAAGTCCGTTGGTAACCATTGACCAGCGCATGCCCCTTTTCCTGATTTCCCTGCCACACGCTTCGATATCGGCGCGCAAAAGCGGTTCGCCACCTGTAAAAACCACGGTGAATCCGGGTGCAGGATTTTTGATGGTATCCAAAGCTTTCAGAAAATCACCGGCTGGCATATCGGCAAACTGGCTGCTTTGCGAACAGTCGCTGCCGCAGTGCAGGCAGTTCAGGTTGCAACGGGCAGTACATTCCCAGAAAAGATAGCTTAGTTCGTGCAGTTTGGTTTCCGACTCCCGAAACCGACGGAAAAGTTGTCGTTTGATGGTGGAAAGCATCTACTTTTCTACAAGTGTGATATCTAAGAAAATCTCGCTATCTAATTCTTTCAAAACAGTGTCTTTTGTAGCAAACGAACCATTCTGCGCATTATCGATGTCTTCAAACCGAAGGGAAATCGAATCTTTCATTAACGTATAAAATGAAAAACTTCCGGTTTCGTCGGTCATCAATTTCTGTTCGTCATCGGACACCGAAACCCGGATGCCTTTTATCGGCAGTCCTGTTGCCTGTGCTTTTACCTTTCCTTCAATGAGCAAATCGGATTCAAAATCCTGTGGCGTGCCGTAACAAGCCTGGAAAATAAACAGAGCCGAGGTAAAACTCAATCCCCCGATGATTTTACGCGCCAAGTTTCTATTTGATTTTAATTGTTTCATGGTTATGGTTTTTCAGATTTCTGTTCTGGTTTTTATCCAAAAATAACCATTTCCGGCTAATACGTTGTTAATGTATTTCGTTTCTTTTTATTTTAACAAACCTGTTTCTCCGGTTTAATAGAGTCTCGTGTTTCATGCAACCATACAATTTTTCAACTATCTTTGCCCCCTTAATTTTTAGATTTAAATTTTTCTGAAATGACTGATTTCAAACGTACACTGATAACCACAGCGTTGCCGTATGCCAACGGCCCGATTCACATTGGCCACCTTGCCGGCGTTTATGTTCCGGCCGATATTTACGTGCG
>JBBIPU010000159.1:2260-7016 GCA_037442685.1 Draconibacterium sp.
TGGGAGTTGTATTGGAAAGACAAAGAAACCCGCATGTTGCATTTTATTGGCAAAGACAACATTGTTTTTCACTGCATCATTTTCCCGGCGGTTTTAAAAGCCGAAGGAACGTACAACCTTCCCGAAAATGTGCCGGCCAACGAATTTTTGAATCTCGAAAACGATAAAATATCCACTTCGCGCAACTGGGCGGTGTGGCTGCACGAATACCTCGAGGAGTTCCCCGGTAAGGAAGATGTGTTGAAATATGTGCTCACCGCCAACGCTCCTGAAACAAAGGACAACGATTTTACCTGGAAAGATTTTCAGGCACGGAACAACAATGAACTGGTGGCCATTTTGGGAAATTTTGTGAACCGCGCGCTGGTACTCACCCAGAAATATTTCGGTGGAAAAGTGCCCGAATGTGGCGCCCTGACTGACACCGATAAGGAAACGCTTGCATCGGTTTCGGTGATCAAAGCTGAAGTGGAAAAAAGCCTCGACAATTTCCGTTTCCGCGAGGCACTGAAAAATGCGATGGATTTGGCTCGTTTGGGCAACAAATACCTTGCCGACGAAGAGCCTTGGAAAGTAATTAAAACCGATGAAGCAAGGGTAAAAACCATCCTGAACATCAGTTTGCAGATTACGGCAAATCTCACCATTTGTCTCGAACCATTCCTTCCATTCAGCATGGAAAAGCTGCGCGGATTTATCAATCTCAAAAAACTGAACTGGGAAAAACTGGGCGACACTGCGCTGCTTGCAGCCGGTCACCAACTGAATTCACCCGAATTGCTTTTCGAAAAAATTGAAGACGATGTGATTGAAAAGCAGGTTCAGAAATTATTGGATACAAAAAAGGCAAACGAATTGGCCCAGGCGAAAGCCGCGCCTGCCAAAGAAAATATTGAGTACGACGATTTCAGCAAAATGGACATCCGCGTGGGAACCGTGATTGAAGCCGAAAAAGTGGCCAAAACAAAAAAACTTTTAAAGCTGAAAATCGACACTGGAATCGACCAGCGCACCGTGGTTTCTGGTATTGCCGAATATTACGAACCTGAAGTGCTGATTGGCAAACAGGTTTCAATCCTGGTAAACCTGGCGCCTAAAAACCTGAAAGGCATCGAGTCGCAGGGAATGATTTTGTGTGCCGAAAATGCTGATGGTTCGCTGTCGATTGTCCAGCCCGACCAGAAAGTGAAGAATGGGGCAGAGGTGAAGTAAAAGCCCCCTCCCGGCCTCCCCCGCAGGGGGAGGAAAAAGAAAGAAGAAAAATAACATATAGTCCCTGACCTTTCCCGTCTAAGGCTGGAGAATGATAACGGGGCTATATTTTCAGCAGTTCATCTTGCCGTCCGCCAGCTGGCGGATGGGTAGCTGACTGCATCAAATATCGAAACCGCTTTCCTACGGGAGGGCGGTTTTACTTTTTCAAATAAACTACCTCGGGGCAAGCCCACGAGGTATCAAAAAAGCTAACGCACAAGGCGAAAGCGGAACCGACCCAAGGGTCGGGGTATTAAACCAAAAAGAGAATAAAGAGATTTTGAGATTTGAGTATTGAGATTTGAAAATTCTTCAAACGATAATGACCAGCAAAAACAACATGATCAGCAACATAAAAAGTACAAATTGATTTCTAACAAAAAGCCCAAGCAGAATCAGTATTTCAACCTCTTCGTTGCATGCCGTTTGCAGTTCAATTTCACCCTTGTCTTTGGTAATGAATTCGTTGGAAGTAAATGAGATAATTTCTACGCCATTATATTTCCAAGCCCAGCGCGATTGCCAGAAATTCTGAATTTCAAGTTCGAAACGTTTGCCGTTAACAACCACATCGCTGCGTGGATTAAAAATATTTACCATTACCATCGCAAGCAGTGATTGATCGTTGGCATCGTAAATTTCAAGTTTCGAGAGAAAAAACTCCCTGTTCAGGATAAACAGTTTCCCGTTAATCATAGCCTGTGCTTTCGAACTGACCATGTTTTCCCACTGTATCTTCCCGATTTGTTCCGTCCCTTGTCTCAACTCAAGTTTCGATCCGAAAACATCCTTTGTCCAATGCAGTTTCTCCATCATTTAATCTTTTCAAAGGTGACGCAATTTATGAAATTTTTCAAAACAGATTTTTGTTAAACATCGCCCCAAACGCTGTATTTACGTTTTTTTAGAATCTTTAACAGGAAGGATTCAATTTGTTTTGATTTTAAATTGAAACTATACACTATTCGGATAAAAGGCTGAATAATCAATTAACCTTTTCAGCAATCCTAAGTGAAATAAATTGATTTTTTCGAAGATGTTTTAACGAAATCACTTTTTATTTTCACAAATATATCTATCAATTTATTGACAAATATCATGTTTAGCAATTATCAATCAGAGATTTATATAAATACATTTAAAAGTTTTTCTAATCAAATTAAAAAACTATGCCAGTTCAGCTAAAAACATTGTTACCCCTTTTTGCTGTGTTCATAGTGCTTTTCCTCATTGCCCGTCATTTTCTTATCCCTGAATCTTTTGGAAAATACGGCCATTACCGGGCAAATGCAATTGATGAAATTGGTTCGCTTCCAATAAATTACGCCGGAAAAGCTGCCTGCATTGAATGTCATTCTGATATGGATGAAAAACTGAACTCCGATAAGCATGCCGGTTTATCGTGCGAGGTATGTCACGGGCCCAATTCGATCCATGCCACAGATCCCGATAAAAAGGAAATGCTGGTAAAAGATGGCTCGCGAAATATGTGCGGCAGGTGTCATGGATTGATCCCTGCCCGAAAAACTGATGTCATAATACAGGTAGATATCGTGCAACATCATCCTGAAAAGGAGAAATGCATCGACTGCCATAATCCGCATGCCGTATGGGAACTGAAAGAATAACCACATCGCGGAGAAATTTTCTCCGAAAATCAGCAACAGTTGCCGGAACCTTGCTTGCAACTTCAGCATTGAATCCTTTTGACGCCATCGTTTTCGCCGCTGCCGAACCCGAAGATAAAACCAAACCCTGGTATGGAGTGGCTATCAACATTGAAAAATGCATCGGCTGCGGAATGTGTGCAAAAGCGTGCAAGTTGGAGAACAATGTACCGGAAGAACCTTTCTTTTTCAGGTCGTGGGTGGAACGTTACACCATTAAAAATGACGGAACAATAAAAGTGGAATCGCCGAATGGCGGTATCGATGGCTTTAAACCTGAAGATGTTGAAGAAGATGTTTTTAAGACTTTTTTTGTTCCCAAAATGTGCAACCATTGTGCAAAATCGCCGTGTACACAGGTTTGCCCTGTGGGAGCCACATTCGAAAGCCCCGAGGGAATTGCCCTGGTTGATGAGACTTACTGCATCGGGTGCCGGTATTGCATTCAGGCTTGTCCGTATGGATGCAGGTATCTTCACCCTGAGAAGAAAGTAGTAGATAAATGTACCCTGTGTTATCACCGGATAACAAAAGGTTTAAAACCAGCCTGCATGGAGATTTGTCCAACCGGTGCGCGTATTTACGGCGATCTGCACGACCTGGAAGGTGAACTTCATAAATTCATCAAAGAACATAATTGCCAGGTTTTAAAACCAAATCTGAATACAGGTTCGAAACTGTTTTATAACGGATTAAGCCAGGAGGTGCGATAATATGGAACATTTATACGAAATATTGAATCATATTGATGGATACATCTATCCAAATGAAATAGAATTGCACTGGGGAATTCTGATTGTTCTCTATCCGTTTATTACCGGACTGGTTGCCGGGGCTTTTATCCTTGCTTCGCTTGAAAGGGTGTTTATGGTTAAAGTTTTGCGGCCAACTTACCAGCTTGCCCTTCTAACAGCACTGGCATTCCTTATTGTAGCCATTCTCCCGCTTGTTTCTCATCTTGGTCATCCTCTGAGGGCATATGAAATTATGACCACGCCACAAATCCACTCTGCCATGGCTATTTTCGGATTTGTTTATCTGTGGTACCTGATGGTTGTACTTTTGCTTGAAATCTGGTTCGATTACCGGAAAGATTTGGTACTCTGGTCGGAACAAAAAAATGGTTTTAAGAGCAAGCTTAGCAGAATCCTGACGCTCGGTGTGACCGATATTTCGCCAAAGACTGTAAGCTGGGACGAAAAAATCGGGTATTTCATTACTGTAGTTGGTATTCCTTCAGCTTTCCTGCTGCATGGTTATGTAGGTTTTATTTTTGGTTCGGTCAAAGCAAATCCCTGGTGGTCAACGGTGCTCATGCCGGTAATATTCCTGTTTTCGGCAATGGTTTCGGGAATTGCCATGGTAATGTTCCTTTACATGGTGATTTCCTGGATACGGAAAGTGAAAATTGATATGGCATGCCTCGATGAAGTGGGAAAATTTCTTTTCTATGTGCTCATTTTCGATTTCACGCTTGAATCGCTCGACCAGATCCATCGTATTTACGAGGCCGAAGAATCATTCGAGATCCTTCACATGCTGGTAACCGGAAAACTTACATACACGCTTTTCATTTTCCAGGGATTGCTGGGGACCATCATTCCGCTTATAACGTTAGGATTTTTCAGAATCCATAAACCAAAGGAATCCATCAGAAAACTGGTTTACCTGGTAACAAGTATGCTGGTTTTAATGGGAATTTTCTTTATGCGATGGAATGTGGTTATCGGGGGTCAGCTTTTTTCGAAGAGCTTTCTCGGTTTTACCAGTTTCAAACTTGGATTGATTGGCGCCGAAGGTTTCCTGATGGCTGTTGTCTGGCTGATATTGCCATT
>JBBIPU010000159.1:7116-8571 GCA_037442685.1 Draconibacterium sp.
TACAATGGACATTTGCTGCTTTATTACCTTTCGCTTCGGCTTCATTTTTTCCAGGGAAATCCGTTGATTACCGGCCAGACAGCGGGGTTAATGATCGTTCTCGCAGTTTCGTTTGCTGTTTTAATCCTTGCTTTCAGAATGAAAAACCAGATTCTTGCAGGAGTTGCATTCCTGATGTTTCTGGTCAGCGGAGTGGTAAGTACAAATATTACCATTGCCGCCGGATTAGCAGCACTGACAGCTGTTTTTTCGGTCTACTTTTATTATCGTTTTGGCTGGCTGAAACTGGCATTCGTTTATATTTTCCTGCTTTACATCGCGCATCTGAACTGGCTGCTGAATAACCCTTTCCTCGGAAATCCAACCGAACTGGTAGCATCGCCGAACGGAGGGTATATTTTCTTTATTGCCACCGGTTTTATTTTTTCTCTCATCGCTTTGATACCAAAAAAAGAAGATATTTCGAACGATTTCGTGGTGGCATCAATTATCTGGAATGGCCTTGGTTTTACCTTTATTTTAGCACTGATCACTATTACCTACTTTATTAAAAATTATGTATTGCTGATGGGATCGGTAACCTTGTTCTGCCTGGTTTATGCAATAATCCTGAAAATCAGATCTTCCATCCAAATCACTGCATCCATGTATGTTTTGTATGGATTTTTGGCGCTCAGTGTGGCAATTTTCGGAATTTTAGGTTTACCAGATTCTTACACGCTGTTTGCCTGGCAAAGTTTGCTCGTGGTTTCAATGGCATTGTGGTTCCAATCGCGGTTTATGATAATTATGAATACGATTTTGTTTCTTTCGTTTATAGGAGTTTATCTTAAAGCTGCCGACAGTGAAAATATAACCAACTTCTCGTTTATGCTGGTGGCCCTCATCTCTGCAAGGATTATAAATTGGAAAAAAGAAAGACTGAAAATAAAAACTGAAACCATAAGAAACTTTTATCTGATTTCAGGTTTTACAATGACTTTGATCTCATTCAACCACGCTTTTCCCGAAAAATACGTCACAGCGTCGTGGATTCTGGCAGCGATACTTTTCTTTACCCTGAGCATCGTGATAAAAAATATCAAATACCGCTGGCTCGCCATTGCTGCAATGATCGCTTCGGCAATCAGGCTGATTTTTGTCGATATGTCGAAAATTAATATCGGATACCGGGTTTTGATTTTCCTGATTCTTGCCATCATTTCTCTGACTTTATCAGTAATATATTCACGATATTACAGTAAAAAAGCCGGCGATAAAAACGTAAGTCTGTAATATTTTAAAAACACCATTATTTTCAGAATATTGAATACAGGAAAAGATAATTTCCTGAATATGATTTTTATCTGAATTGAAACACAAACGTTTATCGGATTTAATAAAAACGTGCAATAATTCAGCTAATTTTGCCCCGATTTTCAAAATAATTTTCAACATGACTGATAAAGAGCAAAA
>JBBIPU010000160.1:0-4957 GCA_037442685.1 Draconibacterium sp.
CGCAAAAAATAATTTAAATATATTTTTCATGATTTCAGAATTTTATTATTTAAGTCGGGTTATTTATCCCACCACAATTTATCGTTGATAGAAACAATATTGGGAACATTTGCCCCATTGTACGAAATTTCATCCTGTGCATACGGATAACGATTTGGCATACTTGTTAAAACTGCTCCCGGAGGAACCCCCATAACCGGTAACCCAATTCTGCGATAATCAGCAAAAGCCTGGTTTGTACCAAACGATGAAATATATTTCTGAGTCATAATTAGTTCAAGTGTCAGCGGCTGGCTGCCAATATTGCTGTCATACCAGGCCTGGTCCATTACAGCGCCTGTAACTTTTGCAACCGATGCTTTTACAGCGTCGGCAAGAGCAGCAGCAGCTTCTGTTGTTTTTCCAAGTTTAAAATTCGCTTCAGCAACAATAAACTTTAACTCTGCATAAGTCATAATTACCGAAGAAGCAGTAGCACCGGCTACATAATCTCCGGGTTTTGAAGCATTTTCGTTCTGCGAACCAATTACTGATCCGGTGTAATTACCATTACCATCTTTAGCACAATAAAATGGCAGGCGCGGGTCACTTATCGATTTCATCAGATCAACCATAGTAGCACCCATCCTCACATCACCACGTTGTTCCATGAACTGGAAAATCGGGTTGTGGTTGGCTTCTTCCCACGGAACCATCATATCATCGGCTGATGATGAAAATCCGTTCTGCGCAGCTGCAAGGGCATCGGTATATGCCGAATTGCCTTTTACCGCTGAAAGCTGCAATAAATGACGGGCTTTAATTGAGTACGCTGCTTTTTTCCATTTGGTAACATTTCCCGCGTACATTACATCATTTTTTACAGCAACCAGATTTTCAGAAGATGCTTTTCCGAAATCGGCAATAGCACCATCCAGTAATTCTTGTATGGCGGTGTAAATCTGTTCCTGTGTATCGAATTTTGGTGTAAGCACGTTTTCGTTTCCTTTCAGCGCATCGCTGTATGGCATATCGCCAAACACATCAGTCGAAATACCAAGAGATGTGGCCATCAGTACCTTGCCAATCCCAGCATTATACGGAGAGTACTTTCCTTCAGTATTTTCAGCTTTATCAATAAGTATTTTGGAATTAATCAAAATACCGGAGTAAATTGAACTCCATAAATTATTAACATCAGCAGGCATATACTGGTAGCGGGATATAGTATAAGACTGACGGGCAACACCATCGAATTGTTGCATCCAGCCGTTGGTGGTTAACACCATGTCATTTCCGGCAAGCACAAAACCGATATTCTGCTGAATCGCCGGTAACATAAGATTTAAAGGGACATCCGCAGGGGCATCGGGATTGACATTTATACTTGTATCAATCCAATTGTCGCAGGAGACGAGCATAAATGCAGAGGTTAAAAGCACCCCGGCAAATTTTCCAATTTTATAAATGTATCTATTCATGATCATTGTAATTTAATTATTAAAATGTAACTTTTAAACCTAACATGTAGGTTTTGGTACCCGGGTTATTAAAATAGTCCATCCCTTGTCCGTTAACAGCTCCCTGAAGGTTTGTTTCAGGATCGATGCCTGAATAGGGTGTGAATAACAGTAAATTCTTTCCTGTTCCATAAATCTGGGCGTCCTTCACAATTTTTTTGTTTTTAATGGGCAGATTATAAGACAAGGTAATATCGCGTAAACGAACCCAATCGGTAGGTTCAATTGCAGCTACTGATGGACCTCCACCGAAGTTGCTACCCATTCCCTGAAACCATTTCATATCGAGCACTACCGGAGTTGCGTTTGTCTTTCCTGAACTTACAGGATTTCCATCTGCATCGAGATGACCGTAAACACCGTCAAATACCACAATGTTTTCAGCAGGTGTTTTATCAAAATCGATAGTTCCTTCAGGTGTGTAGTAAACCTCACGTTTTGCAGTGGTTGCACTGGTTCCGAAATAGTTCATTGCAAAATGGGTTCCGTTGTACATGCTTCCACCTTTCTTGAATTCCCACAGGAACGAAAGGGTAAAGTTTTTATAGTTCAGGTTATTTGTAATGTTGGCTGTCCAGTCAGGATTTACTTTTCCGATCGGAACCATTACCCCTGAATTTGTCCATGGGTAACCATCGCGGTAATTATCAGTCGGGTCATCGTTAATAAGAATATTCCCGTTTTCATCCCTGTACCAGTCTTCTCCGAAAATACTTCCGTATTCTGCTCCGGCAACTGCACGAATCTGAGGTGTGGTAAAACCGCCAAGGAAGAGGTTGTCAACACCGGGAGCCAGTTCCAGAATGGTATTTTTAAATTTGGTGAAGTTGGCAATAAAATCCCATGTAAAATCTTTAGATTTAATAATCACACCATCAACAGTTATTTCAACACCTTTCGAATCCATACTTGCTGCATTCATATAAACCGAAGTAAACCCTGAAGAAGCAGCAATAGGAACACTCATCAGCAGGTCGGTGTTTTTATTGTAGAAATAGGTGAAGTCAATCCCGAGACGACTTTTAAAGAATTTTAATTCTGCACCGACTTCCCACGATGTCATTGTTTCATGTTTCAGATTTGGGTTACCCAATCCTGATCCAACAGCAAATCCGGTTGCACCCTGGTAAGGGAAATTCACACCATTTGTCCATCCATCACCTGAACCGGCTGCATAGTAATAATTGGATGTGTTATATGCACCTGCAATGTTGGCAGTTTTTGCAGCCGATGCGCGTAATTTACCGTACGAGAGGATATTATTGTCTTTTAAACCCTGCAATTCAGTAAACACAAAACCAAGGCTTACTGATGGATAAAAGGCAGAAAGATTTGCTTCCGGCATGGTCGTTGACCAGTCGTTACGCCCGGTAACACCTAAATACAACATGTTGGCATAAGCCAGCCGGATATCTCCGAAAATTGCCATGGTACGGTAATTATAAATTCCTGAGCTAACTGTATTATTTGCAGAGTTTGACAACTGATAGAATTCTGGTATTTCCAGCCCGTCAGCGTCTCCGTATAAATACTTGCTGTAAGTTGAATAGAAATTATTACCGAGGGTAACTTTCAGGTTTAATTTATCATTCAAATTTTTATCAAAATTCAATAATAAGTCTGAGTTGAAGATTCCTGCATAGTTCATGTATTCATCGACATAACCAGCCGGGTATGACCTTGAATTGATTGCAAAAGAGTTCTTATACCTGCGGTTGTACCAGTCGATCCCTGCATTGTAAACCAGGTTGAGATATTCGGTAAAATCAATTTTCAGATTACCACCACCTGTGAACCTGTTAATGTTCTCGTCGAAAGCGATTTTATTGGCTGTCCAGTAAGGGTTGTCATATCCACCACCATTACGGTAGTTTCTCTGAGTACCATCGGGGAATTCATAACCGGCGCTGTTGTCGAATGTAGTGGCAGTACGGACCAAACCCAGCATAATACCCGATACGTTGGAACCTTTCTGAATCTGTGTGGCTGTAGAATTGGTATAGGCAAAATCGGTACCCAAGGTAATTCTTTTATCAAGTTTGGTTGTGGCATTTAACCTCATAGTAGTTCTGCCAAATTTATTGTTGGGCACAATACCTTCCTGGTTCAGGTTCGAAATTGAAAACATGTAATTTCCCTGGTCGTTACCATTACTGATGTTTAAACGGTTATTGGTGGAAAGACCGGTCTGGAAGAATTCGTATGGATCATAATATTGAGCCGGTGTACCATTTCCGGTGCCTTTTGGAACAAGTTTTCCTTTCGGGTCCCATTTATAATTCGCATCGCCATCGTATTCCAGATCAGCAATCTTAGGTCCCCATGAAAAAGAGTTACCACTAATCCATGTACCATTATTACCCTGGGCAAATAATTTTTGTCTTTCCTGTGTTTGAGAAATCTGATCGAATCCAACCGAAGTATGGAATTCAATTTTCCTGTTTGTCAGATTTTTACCGCTTTTGGTAGTAATGATTAAAACACCGTTTGCAGCTCTTAAACCGTAGAGTGCTGTTGCAGCACCACCTTTTAAGATTGTAATCGATTCAATGTCATCCGGATTCAGGTCGATCGAACGGCTCGATGTTGTAACACCACCAACTCCGGTATCTTCAGAACCTGAAAGAATAGGCATCCCGTTTACAACGAACAAAGGCTGGTTATTCCCGGTGATAGATGCAGCACCGCGAATGGTCATGTAGGTCGAAGCTCCTGCATCGCCTGCCGAACTGGTTATCTGAACACCGGCAGTGCGACCTGCAAGTGAGTTTATAACATCGGCATTGGGTTTTGTTGACAAAACTTCCGAGTCAACAGTCTGAGTAGAATAACCAAGACTTTTTTTCTCGCTGCTCATACCAAGAGCAGTAACTACAACTTCGTCGATACCCACAACATCAGCTTGCAATGCAACGTTAAAGGTAGTTTGAGTTCCAATAGGAAGTTCCTGTGTTTTCATACCAACAAAACTGAATACCAGCGTATTTGCATCAGTTGGCACATTCAGCTGAAATTCTCCGTCAATGTTGGTCACGGTACCAAGGGTTGTCCCTTTTACCGATACCGAAACTCCGGGAACAGGTTGATTGTCATCCGCAGAGGTTACCTTACCGGTAATCGACTTTGTCTGAGCATTTACAAACACAGTTCCCATGAAAAGCAAAATCGATAAAAAAAATGCAATTTTTTTCATAGAAATAGTTTTAAAATTAATAATTGTACAGCTAATATTTATGTAAAAAACATCTTTCAAAATTTAATAAATGTTTCCCCAAAAAAACCGAATGAAATTAATAATTATTAATATATCCAGGCTTGTTTTTTTGATGCCTGTTAAAATTCGTTAAACGTGGCAAATTTAAAAAAAGATAACAATCGCAGAAATAAATGGTAAAGTTTTATTGAACGCCGGTTTATTTATAATCGATCAAATTAATTCATCCAAAACAGCTTTTTTT
>JBBIPU010000160.1:5057-8402 GCA_037442685.1 Draconibacterium sp.
TTAAAAGGATTTACAACTGTATCAATATTCCCATTTTTGGCGTTTTTAAAATAAACAGCATCAATACCAAAACTGACTGCACCCATTACATCAACCTCCCAGTCGTCGCCAACCATGAGGCTGTTATTCTTTTTTGCATTGGCCGATTTTATTGCATATTCGAAGATTTGACGCTCAGGTTTCGGCGATTTAATTTCTTCAGAAATAAAAATCTTTTCGAAAAATGGCATTAACCCCGATGTTTCTGTTTTATCGCGCTGAACTTCAGAAAAACCGTTGGTGATAATATTTAAATGATATCTTTTACTTTTCAGATAATTCAGAATTTCTGACACTCCCTCGTTCAGCACTTTCTGGTTTGGCATTTCCGATAAATAAAGCGTATTCATCGAATCAGCATCAATTCCGGTCATTCCCAGATCATCAAAAGTATTCTGAAAACGCAGCCGGGTCAGTTCTTTTTTCACCACTTCATTTTTCCTGTAACTCAGCCACAAACTATCGTTATGTTTTGTATAGATGTCGAAAAAAAGATTAAAATCATGATTAACATAAAGTCCGAGCTTCCTGAAAGCAGCCTGCATGGCATTCCGTGAATTGGTCTCAAAATCCCAGAGTGTGTTGTCGAGGTCGAAAAAAATATGGGTGTATTTTTTAGTCATCATCCGAATCCATGCCAGCTCTTGTTTCTTCTTTCTGATTTCCTTCCACAACGATTACAATTTCACCTTTCGGCTGATTGGCTGAATAATATTGCTGAAGCTCGGTAACAGTTCCCCTTTTTATTTCTTCGAACATTTTACTCAACTCACGGCATACACAGCATTTCCTTTCATTTCCAAAGAATTCGGCAAATTGCGAAAGCGCTTTCACCAGCCGGAACGGAGATTCGTAAAAAACCATGGTACGGGACTCACCGGCAAGTTGGGTCAATCGTTTTTGCCGTCCTTTTTTTTGTGGCAGAAAACCTTCGAAAATAAACCTGTCGGTTGGTAATCCCGAAACGGCCAGCGCCGGAATCAATGCAGTCGGTCCGGGTAAACACTCCACTTCAATATTATTATCGATACAGGCCCGAACAAGCAAATATCCGGGATCGGAAATTCCGGGAGTGCCTGCATCAGTAATTAAAGCGAATTTGTTTCCCTCCTGTATTTTTGAAACCAGTGAACCAATTGCCTTGTGCTCGTTGAATTTATGATGCACCCAGAGTTTTTTGTCTATTTCGAGGTGATGAAGCAACCGCGATGAAATCCGGGTGTCTTCGGCTAAAATGATATCAGCTTCCTTTAAAACTGATATTGCCCTCAGCGTAATATCGCCCAGATTCCCGATGGGAGTAGGCACAAGAACCAGTTTTCCGGATTTATTCATGCGAAAAACGGCGTTTGATGAGGTTGACAAATTTCAGGCTCGTGTCATTTTTCTTCCATTTGAAATTGGCCTGTAAATAATCAACTGCTTCTTTCATGTCGTTCATTGAATCGAGATCGGCAACGGTTTTTACAAAATTATCCGCACTTCCTTCAAATAACTCCCTGATATACTGAAATTTGTCATTAATTCCAATGGCAGCCTGAATACTTGCAACCGGACGGTTTGAAATTTTTTGTTCCAGTTTCGAACTATCGTCGGCCATGATATCGTTTACCGATTTTTCTTTTGGAAACAGGTCACCCAGGCGTTTATTCTGAACATCTTCCGGTTCTTCCTCAAGATGTAATTCCTGTTCTGCAACTTTCGATTTCGCTATAACGGGTTGTCCTGAATTATCTTCAAAAGGCAATTTCTGAAGCAATTCACCATTTGTGCTCTTTTTAACAGTCTTGTCAGGCTCTTTTTCTGTTACGACTGTTTTTTCTGATTTTTCAACCAACTGAGCAACATTATTCAACTCAGTTTCGGTTGCCTTGTTTTCGGTTTTTATTTCCGGTTCAATCTTTTCAGAAATTACTTTTTCCTCTTTCAGTTCAACTGCAACAACATGCTCTTTTTCCTCGGTTTTAACAACCGTAGTTTCTTCCACCCAACGGTTTCCCGGATAAGTCTTTTGAGTTACTTCCTGTTGGATTTCGACCTTTGGAGGTGCAAGCGAAGTTAACTTAACTTCCTGTGCATCTGATTCATGTTCAAGATATAACCGAACCAGCTTTATCGCCCCGGAAATGCGGTTCTGAATAAACTCTATTTCAACATCATCGAAACTGTTTTTGCCTTTTTCTGCAAACATTTCATCCAGTTCGGTCAAATCATTCAATATATATTTCAGCAGTTTTTTATTTTCCATTCTGTGTATGCTAATTGTTTAAAATTTACTTTTGTAAAAGTACTAATTTCTATCAAAATCGATGTTTACTGAGAGAAACATAAACAACAGAAATAAGGTGGGTTCGATCGAAGTGATTGTCGGTTCTATGTTTTCAGGAAAAACCGAAGAGCTGATCAGAAGATTGAAAAGAGCCGAAATTGCCAGGCAGAAAGTTGAAATTTTTAAACCCGAGATTGATGTAAGGTTCTCTAAAACAGAGGTCGTTTCGCATGATGAAAAATCAATTCGTTCAACTCCCGTAGGAAACTCTGCCAATATTCTGTTGCTAACCGGAAATGTTGACGTAATTGGGATTGATGAAGCACAGTTTTTTGATAAAGGACTCGTGGAAGTTGCAATAAAACTTGCCGACATGGGAATCAGGGTCATCATTGCCGGGCTGGACATGGATTTCAAGGGAAAGCCTTTCGGACCGATACCTGAATTGATGGCGGTTGCCGACCATATTGACAAGGTGCACGCAATCTGTGTGAGATGTGGAAATATTGCCCAGTTCTCGCATCGTTTGTCAGAAAATGAGCAGGTTGTTTTGTTAGGCGAAAAAAACATTTACGAACCTCTTTGCAGAGGTTGTTTTCGTGAACTAAATCAAAATCAATGATTGATTTAACTGTTTCAGAAATTGCACGGATTTTAAAAGCGGAACTGGTGAAAGGTTCTGATTTCACCGACCAGTTAATCACAAATATTGTTACCGACAGCCGCACGTGGATTAAAGGCGAAAACTCTGTTTTCTTTGCACTGGCCGGGCCGCGGAATAACGGTCATTCCTACATTGCAAACCTCATCGAAAAAGGAATTACAACATTTGTTGTTTCCGATTCTTCGGTGATTAATAAAAAAACGACTTTTATCCTGGTTGAGAATACAACTGTTGCACTGCAGCGACTGGCTTCGCACTGCCGGCAACAGCAAAATTACCCGGTTGTCGGAATCACGGGCAGCAACGGGAAAACCATCGTAAAAGAATGGCTGTTCAATTTGTTATCAGGGGAATTTAAAATCGTCAGGAATCC
>JBBIPU010000161.1:0-4032 GCA_037442685.1 Draconibacterium sp.
TCGCAGTGCAAACAGCGCTTTGCCTCAGCAATCGCCTCTTCGGTAGTAAAACCTGAATAGCCACCTTTGAACGGAAACACCCTTTTTCCCGGAACCGATTCTTTCATGTATTCCGAAAACTCAGCGCTCACCAGCTTGCCAAAACGCGAATTAAAAATGCGGGGTTCGCCGGTTGGCTGCTGACCTTTGAAGAACTGCAGCACCGAAAAAGCCACTTCTTTGCCTTGTCCTATCGAACGCACCGCCAATCGCGAGGAGCGGATGATATTGCCCACTGCAAAAACTTTTGGGTCGGAAGTCTGGTACGAATCTTTGTCGGCAATAATGCCTTTTGGCGTCGATTTCAACCCGAAAAATCCGCTATTTTCAGGCAGAGCTCCTGTTGCCAGTATCACCGCATCAAAATCAGCTTTGAATTTCTGAAATTCAGCTGTGTCAATTTCGGCGTTTCCTTTAAACCGAACTCCGGTTGCAAGAATTGCTTCAATTTCCCTGTCCAGAATTTCTTTTGGCAGAATCTCGTCGGAAATAGAAGTTCTCAGCAAACCACCCGGTTTTTCGCTTTTATCAAACAAAGTAACCTGAATGCCCTTGATTTGCAGGTAATACGAAGCTGCCAGCCCGGCGGGGCCCGAGCCAATTACTGCCACTTTTTTCCCTGTTACGGGGACTTTTGCAATTTCGGGTTCTTTTCCTTCATAACCGGTGATTCTTTTCAGCAGGCAAATCGAAATGGGTTCGTCAACAGTTTTACGGTGACAGGCTCCTTCGCACGGGGCGGGGCAGATGTGGCCCAAAACAGCAGGTAATGCAATGTCGCGTTTTACCACTTCCAGCGCTTCCGTCATTTTACCTGCTGCAATCAGCCGGTTCATCTGCGGAATGTTCATGTGAGCCGGACAGGCAATCTGGCAGGGCGCTTCGCAATCGCCGACGTGTTCGCTCAAAAGCAGTTCGAGCGCCGTTTTCCGGGCCTCGCTGATTTCAGCATCGTCGGTAATAATTTCCTGTCCTTCGGACGCCTGAACCGAACACGACGGGAAAAGCCTGCCCGAACCGTCTTTCACCAGGCACAACATACAAGAGGTAAAATGCTCGAGTTCGTTGTGCCAACACATATTCGGCACATGAATTCCCAGTTTTTCCGCAGCCTTCATTACAGAGGTGCCTTCTTCAACCTGAATGGTGGTGTTATTTATTTTAAGTGTAATCATGTTAAAATTGTTACGCGTTCCGGGTTTCGGGTTCCGGGTTCGCTTCATTCCAATGATTATCAACGTAATCAATGAATTTGTTAATTTTTCTGCCTAAGAAATCATATTCGTTGATTAATTCAACCAATTTCTTTGATTCAAAATGAATTTCGTCAATCATAGTAAGTTGAGAAATTGCCTCATCACAGGATGAATGTGCATAAACAAGAAATTTTATGAATTCATTTTTATACCTGTTTCGGCCGTAACCTTCAACAATATTGTCTTTAATACTTTTTGTCGAACGCCTGACCTGGCTTCCCTGCTCGTACATTTCATAATTCGGAAGAGTTAAAGTCATTTTGTGAACTTTTATTGCCAATGAATATGACATCTTATAAATCTCCAAATCTTTATAACTTTTCATTCTTTCATTTTTTTTCTTCTTAACCTGTTACTCGTGTAACCTGTAACCCGTAACATGCAACTCGTAACCCGTAACACGTTCTCACTTCACTTCAATCGCATCTTCCGGGCAAACCGCGCGGCAGGCATCGCATTTGATGCACAGCGAGGTGTCGATAAAATGCTTTTCGTGGGGTTTGAAGGCGATGGCATCCACCGGGCATTTTTGTGCGCACAGCGTGCAGCCTATGCATTTGTCGTTTACCGAATAGGTTATCAGGCTGGTGCATTTCCCGGCCGGACAAACGCCATTGATGTGTGCCTCGTATTCGTGCCTGAAATATTTCAGGGTACTCAGAATCGGGTTGGGCGCTGTTTTTCCCAATCCGCACAAGCTGCCTTTTTTTGTCCAGTGCGCCAGTCTTTCCAGCTCTTCCAAATCGCCTTGTTTGCCTTTTCCGCTGGTGATATTTTCTAAAATATCGAGCATTCTTTTAGTACCCACTCTGCAGAATGTGCATTTTCCGCACGATTCGTCCTGTGTAAACGACAGGAAGAAACGGGCGATGTCCACCATGCAATCCGTGTCATCAAGCACAACGAGTCCACCCGAACCCATCATCGCGCCCATTTCGGTGAGCGACTCGTAATTGATGGGTGTTTCGGCATATTCAGCCGGAATACAGCCACCCGAAGGACCGCCAATTTGCACTGCTTTAAACTTGCGTCCGTTGGCAATTCCACCTCCGATTTCCTCCACCACCTTACGGATGGTAATTCCCATGGGAACTTCAATCAGTCCGCCGCGCGCCACTTTTCCGGCCAGCGCAAAAACCTTGGTTCCCGAATTTTTTTCGACCCCTATATTTTTGAATTTTTCTGAACCTTCTCGAAGAATGTAAGAAATCTGTGCGAAAGTTTCGGTGTTGTTCACCAAAGTGGGCTGTCCCCACAGACCTTTTTGTGCAGGAAATGGCGGTCGGATGTGCGGAAAGCCGCGGCTGCCTTCAATAGAAGCAATCAGCGCAGTCTCCTCGCCACACACAAAAGCGCCGGCCCCTTCGTAAACCTGCAGGTTCAGGCTAAATCCCGAACCCAGAATATCGTTGCCCAGGTAGTTGTTTTCGTAACAAACTTCCAGTGCTTTGCGGATGCGTTTTACCGCCAGCGGGTATTCGGCCCTGATATAAAAATATCCCTGGTGAATATTGGTTGCGAAAGCCGCAATGATGATTCCCTCGATAACACGGTAGGGGTAAGATTCCAGTAACATGCGGTCCATAAACGCGCCGGGGTCGCCCTCGTCGCCGTTGCAGATGAGGTATTTCGATTCTGATTTTTCTTTTTTAACGAGTTCCCATTTTACCCCTGTCGGGAAACCGGCGCCACCCCTTCCACGCAGTCCGCTGTTTTTAATTTCGTTGAGTACAGCCTCGGGCGATGATAGTTTGAACATTTTTTCGAGTGCCGAAAAACCGCCGCGTGTTTTGTACTCGTTGATATCAACCGGGTTGATGAAGCCGCGGTATTCGGTGGCAATGGGAACCTGGCTGCCAAGAAACGAGGCTACCGGTTTTTCGCGCATACTGATTTCGTAACGCTCCACACCTTCCCAGTGGCGGTCGGTTTGAATATCTTCGGCAAAATTGAAGAGTTTGTTTTTGAGTTTCGAAATGAGTGACGGTGGTTCGAAGTGGGTTTCCACAATCTTTTTTACATCCTCGGGTTTTACTTTGGCATACAACGTGGGTTCGCCTTCGTTGGGAACAATTTCCACCAGCGGCACCTGGTGACACATTCCCACGCAACCGACGTGTTTCAGCTTGACCCTGAGATGGTTTTCGCCGGCCACTTTTTCCACTTCCTTGCGGATTTCGTCGCTACCGCTGGCCACACAACACGAGCCCAGCCCGATGCGTATTTCACCTTTGATTTCTGAACCATCGGTGTGACGGTATTTTTTTGCCTCGGGTTTACCCTGCTGGCTTTCGAAATCGGCAATCACCTGGTCAACCTGGTCGGCAGCCACGTGGCCGTAAGTGATTCCGTCAACCTGAACCACCGGCGCCAGTGTACAACAACCCAGACAGCTTACTTTTTCGAGCGTGTAATCACCGTTTTTGTCGGTGTCTTCGGTTTCTTTCAGGTTGAAATGGCGTTTAAATGCATCGTGCACCAGCGTGGCGCCTTTTACGTGGCAGGCGGTTCCCACGCAGATTTTTACAATGTGTTTGCCAACAGGATGCATTCTGAATTGCTTGTAAAAACTGGCCACCCCGATGATTTCCGCAGCGGTGATGCTGGTTTTTTCCTCAAGGTAACGCAACGCTTCTTCGGGCAAATAGTTGTATTCGTTCTGAATGGCCTGCAAAACCGGAATCAGGCTCTTTCTGGAAGACCCTTTTTCAGCAATTATTTTGTCGATATTTTGAAA
>JBBIPU010000161.1:4132-8326 GCA_037442685.1 Draconibacterium sp.
GGAAGGGGGCTTTACTTCCCAATACAATACAAATTCTTTTCTCCCCTGATATATATCCGTCCATCGGCAAAAGCCGCGATTGTAAAAGCCCGTTCGCCAAGATTATTTTCAGAAATCTTTTTCATTTCTTTTCCGAATTCATAAACGCGCATTACTCCATCATTATCCATCATAAATATTTTACCATCAGCAAATAACGGCGAAGAATAAAGGGTTTTGCCACAATCATCCTCCCAATATTTGGTCCCTGATTTCAGGTCGTAACAGGCAAGTACGCCGTAACTTGTAGCAACCACTACAAGGCCGTTGTAAGCCAGCGGGCTCGATGCTTCGGGCAGGTATTCATCTGCTTCCCAGAGAATTTGCTTCGTTTTTACATCAATTGCCACCATTTTTGCATATTCGTTGGCAGCCACTGCAATTCCGTCCGCGAATCCGACCGACGGGCCAACTTCACCCATCATACATTTTACCTGCCACAACTCTTTTCCCGACTGAATATCATAACCTGCCACAATAGGATCGGCAGTTAAAATAAGCTGAAATTTTCCATCAACCTGCGCCAGCACCGGACTTGCCCATGAAATTTTTGAAGCGCGGGTGGTTTCCCAGGCGGTTTCTCCATTTGCAGTGTTCAGCGCCATTACTTTTCCCCCGCGGTTAGTGTCATATTGAATAAAAAGCTTATTGTTCCACACAATCAGGGAAGAAGAATGTCCGTAATGATTGTCGGGGACTCCCAGATTTCTTGCCCAAACCCGGTTTCCATCAAAATCGAATGCAATTACATCGCCGGTGGCAAAAATGGCATAAACACGCTGACCGTCGGTGGTGAGGGTAGGAGCTGAAAGACCCGTATCTTCGCTGACTTTTGGCGGTGTGGCCGGCGATCCGGTTATATTATCGGCCTTGCCAGTCCAAAGCAATTTTCCGTCAGTGCGGTTGAAACAATATACTTCGCGAACCTGTTTGTCGGCTCCGGCCATAAAAATCCTGTCATCCCAGATTACGGGCGAGTTGAACCCGGGTTTTGGAACCGGCGTTTTCCAGACGATATTAGTCCCTGTTGCCCCATTCCACTGGGTTGGTATGTTTTTGTGGTAAATCACGCCCTGACCCAGCGGGCCGCGAAATGAATTGTGGTTCTTTCTGACCAGTTCGATCGTTAATCCGGAGGTTACTTTTTGGGGCTGAGTTGCCTGAACAGCCGCTGAATCCGTTTTTCCAACAGTTGTTTCTTTTGACGAATCAACAGCATTTGCATTTTTGTTTGCTAGAACAGAATCATTCTGAGATTTTCCGACTTCAATGATTTCAATTCCTTCCTTGTTCTCCTGTCCGGCAGCTTCAGCCAGTTCATTCTGCACATCGAATTTGTCGAGATAATTTACAGTTGCAAACGATGCAGCTAAAGCAAGGAAAAAAACCACAGTCCCGACAATTATTATTCCTTTTTGCGCAAGTATCCGGCTGGTAATTTCATTTTCGGGCACTTTTTCCGGAGCATCTATTTTTGCTTTGGCTGAATAATAAACACGCAATGCAAAAGCCAGTATAATTGCCCCGATCAGCAACATCATCGCTCCGGTTTTTATCTGCCACTGACTGTTAAAGTAGGCTTTCCGGGCCAGCAGGTCGAAATTGCGGATTTCAGTCTTCAGCCCGTCGTTGTTTGGTTCCTGTTTTAAACGCTGAACAAGGACTTCAAGAGCCTTGCTTTTAATAGGATCCGATTTTGAGATCTGCCAGAAATTGAGAAGCAGCAGCAAAGCCACAAGAGTGCAGAAAATTCCGGCAACCACTGCTATATTTTGCGAGAGTTTTATTTTGTCGTTGTTGGTCATATTTTTTAGTAATCTGCTATTTATGTCGTTTTTCAATCTTGTTTCTTCTTAGAGGTGCATGGTTGCTAACGATTTTCAATCGACTTTACTGGATACACCTAATTCTTTTTTTCCGTTCGTTTACCCGGGTTGAAACCCGGGGTTATTCATATTGAACCCTTTCAGGGTTCTGGTTTTTATTTGTTTGTAACCTGTAGGTTTCACTTACGCTATTTTTGTTAAACTCCTTTGGAGATATTGCAAATTGTTACATTTTTTTATTTATAAATCTATTTCAAAATCGCGGTTATAAACCGCAACACCCATTCATGCATTCTCGCATTTTAGCATTCCTGCATTATTTTTCCACAGGACAATAATCCACACAACGTGTACAACTGAAGCAGGTACCTTTGTGAGGTTCGTAATCCTGCCGTTTGCGGAAAACCACTGTATTCAGCAAAGTCATCCCGATTACAAGCCCGATAAAACCCCCTGCAATCATGCTTCCGATATAAAATTTTTCCCTGATGACTTCTGCTTCTTTAACCAGAGTTTCCAGGGTTTTGCCCGATGCCAGGAAAGTCTGGACATCGAGGTTATTCAAATCATTTTTTATTTCAGGTTTCGAAATTAAAAGTTCAGCCAGGTAAACATCGGGATTTGCCTTCGACAGGAATGTATGCGAGCGTTCGCCTATGAAAACACCGGCGGCTATCCAGAGCGGAATAACCAGGGTGTAAGTCAGAAACCTTTTCGGACCCAGACCGGATTTCACAACTTCCTTTTCGTTGGTTGGATAGTCGATCGCATCGAAAGGACATGAACCGGTGCAAAGTTTACATTGAATACATTTTGAAGGTGTGATGGTAAGATGCCACTTTGAAAAACGCGACATCCAATTGAGCAAAACACCGTAAGGACACAGAAACCGGCAGTACGGTCGGGCTACAAACATTCCCATCAGCAGGAAACTGACACCGAGAACCACCATGTGAAATTTTGCATCCATCCTGAAAATTCCCACAAACGGATCGTAGCGGCAAATAATAAAATCTGTTCCGGTTGCTGCAAAAAGCACTGCCAGCGAAAGATAGATGTAAGGAATCAAACCAAGTGTTTTATTCAGCCATTTTGGTAAACTGATCGGTTTAATTATCACCACATCCTGAATTGCGCCCAGCGGGCAGGCTCCGGCACAGAATGTCCGCCCGAAAAACAGTGTGAATGCAAGCGGAAGAACAAAGAACAGAAGCGCAGTGAGAGAAATTGAATAGTCGGGGCTGGCAAACGACAAGGTGACATTCTGAATAGAACCGATGGAACAGATACATCCATTCCGGTAAAATCCGAAATAAATAAGCGTAAAAACCGAAAGCCACAAAACACTTTGCCGCGAGCGTTTTTTTATTACAAACCAGGTTGCAAGCGACAGCACAACCAGCAATACCACAACATCGAAATATTCAAGCGCAAGTGCCCGCGGTTCGGGAGTTACAGTGGTGGGCTGAACATATCCGGTGGCAAATTCAGGTTTTGGGAAACGCTGTTTCTGGGCAACGGAAGAAAATGTAATAAAAAATAGTAAAAGAAAAAAGAAGCCCCTCTTAATCGCACCGGGAGCGAGAGATAAGCCCCACCTGACCTCCCCGATGGGGAGGAATCCGGAAGTCAGAAGATTTTTCCAAAAGTTATTTTTTTCTTTCATTTCAAATCAGGCTTTTGGTTTTTGGGTAAAATCGCCTTTTACAAGGTATGCTTCGCTTGCTTTCACGCGTTTGATGGCATTCGACGGACAGGTCCGGGCAATGGAACATTCGTTGCAGTTAACACAGAGATCGTGGATGATTTGCAGGTGGAGCGAACCGTTTCCGAAGGAGGTGCAGCCTTTCACACATTTTGCACATCCGATACAAAGGTCTTTGTTAATAGTATATTCAAAATAAGGTTCTTCAATAAAGCGTCGTTCGATTGCAGCAGTAGGGCAGAGCTGACTTTCGGCGCCGGTATCTCTTGCAATTGCATCGGGTTTGAGATAACCGCCGCACAAATCGCAATATCCGCACAAAGCGAAAGCGTGAACACATTTTACAGCCGATGGTTTCATTACACATTCAGTTGCACACCGTCCGCACTGGGTGCATACAAACGGATCGATCTGCCAGACATAATCATCGGCTGTTACTTTCCGCAGGGCAGCTGCACTGACAGTCCCGAGCGAAAGCAGTAAGGAGAGCCTGACTCCGTTCTGAATAAATTTCCGGCGGTTTTGTGTTTTATCCATTGAAAGCCCCCTTCCTGTTCCCCCAAAGGGGGAATGATTTGAAAATCAGGTTATCTATTGTTTTCATTATTCAATGTTTTCTTTGCC
>JBBIPU010000162.1:0-8122 GCA_037442685.1 Draconibacterium sp.
CAAATGGCATGTTGTTTGAAAAAAGCCCACCAAACATTCATATTAATAACATTAAAATCTGATGATATGCAAACAGGAAAAATTGGAGTAACCAGTGAAAACCTTTTCCCTATTATTAAAAAGTTTCTTTATTCCGATCACGATATCTTTTTAAGGGAAATTGTTTCAAATGCAGTGGATGCCACACAGAAACTTAAAACTCTTGCATCAAAAGATGAATACAAAGGCGATGTTACCAACCTGAAAGTTACTGTGAAGTTAGATACCAAAAAGAAAACCATCACGGTTTCCGACAATGGAATCGGGATGACTGCCGAAGAAATTGAAAAATACATTAACCAGATTGCGTTTTCGGGAGCAAATGATTTTCTTGAAAAATACAAGAATGACGCTCACGCAATTATCGGGCATTTCGGACTTGGATTTTACAGCTCGTTCATGGTTTCCGAAAAAGTTGAAATTATTACAAAATCGTGCCAGGAAGGTGCAAAAGCTGTAAAATGGAGTTGCACCGGCAGCCCTGAATATACTCTCGACGAAACTGAAAAAGACGAAGTGGGAACCGACATTGTGATGCACATCAGCGAAGAAGAAAAAGGATTCATTGATGAAGCAAAAATCAGGGGTATTTTAGATAAATACTGTTCGTTTTTACCTGTTCCGGTGATATTTGGTAAGAAAAAAGAATGGAAAGACGGCAAGCAGGTGGATACAGATGAAGATGAACTGATTAACGACACAACCCCGGCGTGGATAAAAGCTCCGGCAGATTTAACCGATGAAGATTATAAAAATTTCTATCGTAAATTATATCCGATGGCAGATGAACCTCTTTTCAATATTCATCTGAATGTCGATTATCCGTTCAACCTGACAGGAATTCTCTATTTCCCGAAAATCAAAAATAATTTCGAAGTTCAGAAAAACAAGATTCAGTTGTACAGTAACCAGGTTTTTGTTACCGATTCGGTTGAAGGAATTGTACCTGAATTTTTAACTCTTTTGCATGGCGTTCTCGATTCTCCTGACATTCCGCTGAATGTTTCGCGTTCGTACCTGCAAAGCGATTCGAATGTAAAAAAGATCAGCAGTCACATTAACAAAAAGGTAGCCGACCGTTTACAGCAGATTTTTAAGGACAACCGCGAAGATTTCGAGAAAAAATGGGACGACCTGAAAATTTTCATTGAATATGGAATGCTGACCGAAGAAAAATTCTACGAAAGGGCAATGAATTTCTTCATGTTCAAAAATATTGACGGTAAATATTTCACTTTCGAGGAATATGAAAAACTCATCAAAGATAATCAGACCGACAAACACAAGAATCTGATCCATATTTATGCAACCGATGCCATTGAACAATATACATTTGTTGAAGCGGCAAAAAGCAAAGGTTACGATGTACTGATACTCGACGATATTTTAACTCCTCATTTGCTTCACAAATTTGAGCAGAAATATACCGAAAAGAGGTTTGTACGTGTGGATTCGGATGTAGTGGAAAATCTTGTACATAAAGATGATTCTTCGAAAAATGACCTGACCTGGGAACAAAAAGAGGAATTATCACCGATTTTCCAGGCAGTATGCCCCGAAAATAAGGACAACTATTTTATTGTCGATTTTCAGAATCTTGGTGAAACAGGCTCACCAATTGTGATTACACGAAGCGAATTCATGCGCCGTATGAAAGATATGAGCCAGACACAAGGCGGAATGAACATGTACGGCGACCTGCCCGAAAGCCTGAACCTTGTGGTGAACCTGAACCACCCGCTGGTGAAAAAAGTTCTTGACAGTAAAGACAAAAAAATAGGCGCTAAACTTGAAAAATTATCAGAAGAATTAGCTGCTAAAAAAACTGAGGTTGATGTTCTGGAAAAAGCAAAGAAAGGGAAGAAAGATGATGAAATTCCGCAAGCTGAAAAAGAAAAGCTGGACGATCTGAACAAGGAATTATCGAAACTCGAAGAGACAAAACGCGACCAACTCACTTCTTTCGGCAAGGAAAACAAACTGGCAAAACAGCTTGTCGATCTTGCGTTACTTGCAAATGGTATGTTAAAAGGCGCCGATCTCGACAAATTTGTAAAGAGGAGTGTGGAACTGATAAAATAAGCAATCTTTAGTTATCAGAAGAAATTCAATAGTACCAAGGAAAATTAAATTAATGCAGAGGCTGTCTGAATAGGCAGTCTCTTTTTCTTTTTATCTGTTTATCAATTCGTTGGCTGAAACCAAACCGGAAGAATAAATAAATTCATACTTTGGCAAAATATTACAATATTTGTACATGTAAGAAAATTTGGAAAATGAACAGGTTGAGTTGGATTTTATTGGCGGGAGTTTTATATTTTTCTGTTTCATGTGCAAAAAAAGCACAACAAAATGCAGAGAATGAATATGTTGGATCGGGTACCTGCATCGAATGTCATGAGAAATTTTATAACCTTTGGTCGCCATCGCATCACGGGAAAGCAATGCAACCTTTAAATGCCGGATTCATTAAAAATGAAAAACTTCCAGACAGTGAAGACTTCCCGATTGAAGGCAAAACTTACAAGGTGACTTTTACCGATTCAACAATGATAATGGTTGAAAAGGATGGTCAGAACATTATAAACTATGATGTTACCTGGGTTTTGGGAGGAAAAAATGTTTATTATTTTCTTACCCCGCTCGAAAAAGGGAAATTGCAAACCATTCCGCTTGCATACAACCTGAACCTTAAAAACTGGTACAACAATCCGCAATCGGCAATGCGGCATTTCCCCGAAGGAGCTCCCGATCAGGCGCTGCCGTGGAAGGACAGAATGTATAATTTCAATTCATCATGTTACAGTTGTCATGTAAGTCAGTTAAAAACCAATTTCGATCTGGCAACTGATTCATACCAGACAACCTGGAAAGAACCTGGAATAAATTGCGAAACCTGTCACGGGCCCAGTGGAAATCATGTCAGGATTTTTAAAAACGCAAAAGCAGGAGTGGAGCAGAAAGAGCTGGGTCTTATTTCGACAAAAGTTTTTACACCCGATCAGAATAACTGGTCGTGTGCTCCATGCCACGCAAAAATGCACCCGATTACCGCCGGTTACATGCCTGGCGACAGGTATTTTGATAATTACGATCTGACTGTTTTAGACAATACTGATTTTTACCCCGATGGCCGCGATCTGGGCGAAAATTACACTTACACCGGCTGGATGATGAACAAATGTGCCGCCAACAGCAAACTTCACTGCGTAACCTGCCATACTTCGAGCGGCCGCAACAGGTTTAAAGATAATCCGAACGACGCCTGTAAAAATTGTCATGCTGAACGTGTTGCTGATGTTGTGGCTCATTCAGGACATCCTGCCGGGAGCCCGGGTGCAATATGTATCAATTGCCACATGCCTAAAACCACTTTCGGGAACATGAACCGCAGCGATCACTCTTTCAGACCGCCGATGCCGGAAGCCACAATAAGATTTAAATCGCCAAATGCCTGTAACATGTGCCACACCAACAAATCTCCGGAATGGGCCAACAAAATTGTAAAACAGCGGAAAAACGGAAATTACCAGGAAGAAACCATCAAATGGGCGGAATTGTTGAATAAAGCACGCAACAGGGAATGGAAAAATTTGGATAAGATTCTGGAGCATGTTTCACAAGAAGATTTAAACGAAGTTGTTACGGCATCTTTTGTCCGTACCCTTGAAAACTGCCATGATGAAAAGAAGTGGCCCGCAATTATTGGTGCGTTAAAAAGTAAATCGCCACTTGTTCGTTCATCGGCTGCAGCGGGATTAAACGGAAATACAAATGCAGAAGCAAAAGCTGCTCTGCTTAAGGCATGTACTGATGATTACAGGCTGGTCAGGATTTCAGCGGCAGCTTCACTGGCAGGTTTCACAAATGAACAATTCACAGCAGAGGAGAAAAAGCTGGTGGAAAGTGCCACGCGGGAATACATGGCATCTATGGTTGCACGCCCCGATGACTGGAGTTCGTATTACAACCTGGGAATTTTTTATCAGAACCGGGGCGATGCAAACAAAGCGCTCGAATCGTACGAAACTGCTGCGCGTCTCTACCCCGAATCGTTGATGCCGCTGATTAACAGCAGCGTGCTTTATTCGTACGTTGGGAACAACGCCAAGGCAGAGGAAAATCTGAGAAAAGTAATTGCGATTGATCCGAAAAACGAAGCAGCTAACCTGAATCTTGGATTACTGCTTGCTGAAACCGGCAAATTAAATGAAGCAGAGCAGGCGCTGAGAATTGTAATGCAGGTAAATCAGAAACAGGGGGTGGCTGCATATAATTTAAGCGTGATAACATCCCAGCATAATTTAAATGAAGCAGTTGAATTTGCAAAGATCGCTGCTGAATCGATGCCCGAAGAACCAAAATATGCTTACACACTCGCGTTTTATCAAAACCGGAATAACCAGAAAAAAGAGGCCGTCGAAACCTTGCAGAAGTTATTAAAATCGAATCCTCAGTATATTAATGCCGTAAGTTTTTTAGCCGACATTTATATAAAAGAAGGAAAAACTGCCGAAGCAGTCAGATTATATCAAAAAGCGTTGAATACAGAAGGAATATCGGAACAGGATAAAGCCGGCATTCGTCAGGCACTGGCTGCTTTGGGGGGGGTGTAAAGATTATGTTGTTGCCTGATCGGTTATTTAAACCAGAAAATTGGTAAACCTTTTTAACCACTGTGTGTTAGTTTTGCAAATAAAAATCGGTAAAAATGTTAGCAGTTATTTCACCGGCCAAAACCATCGATTTTGAAAAACCTGTAAATGTTCAGAATTACACAATGCCCGAATTGTTGGAAAAAGCCGGAAAACTGGCGGCCAGACTGAAAACCATGAGTCCGGCGCAACTTTCTGAACTGATGGGGATTTCAGCCGATCTGGGCGAACTGAATTTCAGGCGTTACCTGGAATGGCACCTGCCTTTCACTCCCGAAAATGCCAAACCTGCCATCTTTATTTTTAACGGCGATGTTTACAAGGGATTGAATGCAGAAACTCTGGCGGAAGACAAGCTGGAATTGGCTCAAACACAGCTGCGAATACTATCGGGACTTTATGGAGTTTTAAGGCCGCTCGACCTGATGCAACCTTACCGGCTTGAAATGGGGACCAGGCTGAAATACTACAAATCGGCCGATCTGTATGAATTCTGGGGTTCCGAAATTACCAGGAAAATCAACGAAGCAGTGGCTGAATCGGGAAGCAGGGTATTGGTTAACCTGGCATCAAACGAATATTTCAAAAGCATCGACAAAAAGAAACTGAAAGCCACTGTTGTCACCCCTGATTTCAAGGACATGAAAAACGGGGAATACAAAATGATTTCGTTTTTTGCAAAACGTGCCCGTGGATTGATGACAAGGTTTATCCTCGAAAACGACATTAACAAACCTGCCGATCTGGAAGCTTTTGATTCAGAAGGTTATGTTTTTAACCCGAGACTTTCGAAACCAGCAAATCCTGTTTTTACGAGAGGGTAAACCTGATTCAGAATGGCAAATCCCCCGCTTCTTCTTCAGGTTCAGGCGGAATATCGTCGATGGAATATTCAGGAATTTGCCCTGACTGAGGAGTTGTTTCAGGCTTATCGATTTTCCATGCGTTGATGTTGGTGTACCATTTCCCATTAAACTCCCGCGATTCCAGGTTAAACGAAACTTCCACCATCTCGCCCACTGTTATGCTGTTGATGAGCGTGGTTTTATCGCCAAACAATGTAAAACATACTTTCCGTGAAAACTGTTCTTCGGTGTCGATCACAAATTCGCGTTTGCTCCACTCGCGGCCGCCTTTGCTCACACCGCCTTCGGGTTTCAGAATCTGGCTCACCCTGCCTTTTATGCTTAATGCCATGATGTTTTTTTGATTTCTTTTTTGTTTGGCTAAAATAAAAAAAGAAACCCTTTGCAGAAAGAAATCAGCAAAGGGTTTTTATAATAAAATTATTAACGGCTACTTTGTTGGTTTGGCAGCATCTGGTTTTACAATTTCAAGCAATTCCACTTCGAAAATGAGGGCTGAGTTTGGTCCGATGTCAGCACCGGCGCCACGTTCACCGTAAGCAAGTTTCGAAGGAAGATAGATTTTCCATTTCGAACCGACTGGCATTAACTCAAGAGCTTCTGTCCATCCCGGAATAACCTGGTTTACACCAAAAACCACGGGTTCTCCACGGTCAACCGAGCTGTCGAAAACTTTACCGTTGATTAAAGTCCCATGATAATGAACACGTACCTGGTCGGTGGCAACAGGTTTCGGACCTGTACCTTCTTTGATCACTTCGTATTGTAATCCACTTTCGGTAGTGGTTACGCCTTCGCGGGCTTTATTTTTTTCAAGGTAGGCATTTCCTTCTTCCAGGTTTTTCTGTGCCTGCCTTCCGCTGGCACCTTCAAAGAATTTACGAACCAGTTCGTTTGCCTGTTCAGGAGTGATGGCTGCTTCTTCACCTACTGTTGAAACACGGAATGCTGCTGCCATTACTTCTTTGTTGATTTCACTCCCGCTCGGCGCTGATTCAAGCTGTTTCAGGTTGTTTGATCCTACCAGAACTCCAATTGCATAACTTACCGAGTCGATATTCGATGCAAGTTTGACAGATTTACCTGCCTGCTGGCACGAAGCGCTGAGCGCTAAAACGATTACCAGCCCATAAATGATACTGTTTTTCATGTTGTTAAAATATTTAAATGATTTTTAGTAATTCCACTTCAAAAATGAGGGTTGAATCCGGACCGATGACATTACCCGCACCATTCCCGCCGTAGGCAAGTTCTGAAGGAATAAATAATCTCCATTTCGAACCAACCGACATTAGTTGCAATGCTTCAACCCATCCATGTATTACACCGTTTACCGGAAAAACCGTAGGCTGCCCGCGGTGAACTGAACTGTCGAAAACGGTTCCGTCGATTAAAGTCCCGTGATAATGACATTTTACCTTGTCGGTAAGGGTTGGAATTGCACCGTTGCCTTCGGTGAGAACTTCGTACTGAAGACCGCTTGGCAATTCAATCACCCCCTGCTTTTTTCTGTTTTCAGCCAGAAACTTTAATCCTTCCTCATGATTATTCTGACCCTTTTCATTGTTTATTTTTGAAATAAATTCTTCAAGAATTTCATTGGCTTCTTCAGGATGAATGATTGGTTTTTCACCTTTAAAAACATCTCTGAACCCTGACAGGAATAATTCGGGATTCACTGTTTTCACACCGGTTTGAATCAGATTTCCGGCTATGCTCATTCCAAGTGCATAACTGAATTTTTCGAGCTCACCGTACAATTTTTTATCTGACATTTAATTTTTTTGCGTTAAAGGGTGCGAATATAGTGCAATTTTTTGGCAATTAGCTGCTTGCTTGTTTTTTTATTCCACGCAGCATTTGTTTTTTTCCGGGTGGCCCGGGAAGCCTTTCCATTTCGAATCCACAAACCGATAATTGCCTTCGCACCTCGCCTTTGGCACTGTAAGTTACGAGAATGCCGTGGTTATTTGTTGCAGCCGAAATAATGCTGAAAATATGAGGTGTCCACATGCCGGGTTGTTTATCAGGTCCGAATGCATCGAAATAAATAATGTCGAATTTTTCTTCATGCTGAAATGCGAATGTTGTCAGGTCGGCATTAATTTTTTTCAGGCTGAAATATTCCGAAAGTTTAACGGTTTTATTCCAATCACATTCATGTATTTTCTCAAAAAGTACCTGTGCTTCTGTCGAAATTAACCGGCCGTAGTTTAATCTGCCGGTTATTTGTGTTTCAAGCGGGTACTTTTCGATTGAATAATAAACCGTTGTTTTCCTGTCTTTTTCAGCCTGAAGTGCTGTCAGCAAACAGTTCAAACCAGTCCCGAAGCCAACCTCAAAAACAAACGGAGCATTTCCGGAAAAAAAGTTGAATCCCTTTTCGATATAAACATAGTTTGATTCGGTAATTGCACCGTTTAAAGAATGGTATTGTTCATCTATTTCGGGCAGGTAAATGGTGTGTGAACCGTCGGATGTGCGGATTATCTGCATTTTCAAATCAAATTTCCTTTTAAAAATTACATTTTCAATTCCGTATTCAACTTCGATGTTTATAAT
>JBBIPU010000163.1:0-7958 GCA_037442685.1 Draconibacterium sp.
CTTCCCGATTTCAAAAAAAACACCTGGTCGTCCTGACCGGGTGTTTTTTTTAAGCTTTTACAAGTTTCATGATTCTTTCAACATTATCGTCAACCTGTTCAATGCTTTCCATCCCGATTGTCATGCAATCCACGTTTCCGCTTTTAATAACAAATTCGAGCGATTTCTGCCGCTGATCTTCTTTTGTAAGATCGCCACAACCGAAAATTTTCATCCCGATAATTCCTTTCCCGTTTTGTTTTGCCTTTTTCAAAACCGACATTACATCCGCCGGGGTTCCATCCATTTTTGCCCCATCGTAATTAATGCGGGCCAGCATAACATCAGCCCACTTACTTTCGGCAGCCACTTCCATTGCACCAAAATCGTGACATGACAAACCAACCTTTTTTATTATTCCTTTTTGTTTTGCTTCGCTGTAATCATCCATGTAACGTTTGTATTCGTCGGGCCATTTGCTGTTTACCATGCAGTGTAACAGCAGGATATCGATGTAATCGGTATCCAGTTCCTTTCTGAACCGGTCGATGCTTTTCTGAAATGATTCGGGTTTGTACCAGCCTTCCTGCTCATAAACCATTATTTTCGAAAGGAGGGTAACATTTTCTCTCCCCACCTTTTTCATCGCTTTACCAACAAACTCATGAGTACCATACATATCGGCAGTTTCGAAAAACCTGACCCCCCTGTCGTAAGCGTGTTGAGCCATTTTTACAAACTTTTCTTCACCCAGTTTTTTTTGGGCCGAGGTTTTCTTCCAACCGTACGAACCTGTGCCAAGCGCTAACCGGGGCACTTTCAATCCCGTTTTTCCCAGATCTACTTTATCAATAATTACATCAGATAAAGGATTGAAACTTAAGCTGAACAATCCTGAAGTTACAGCAATTGTGCCGGCAACGCCCAAAGCACTTTTATGAATAAATTTCCTGCGACTGATATTTTCCATAATTGTATAATTTTTTCACTGTCAATATAATAATTTATGCAATTATATAATCATCTGATTCACATAATTAATCAGAATGTTTATTTTTGCGGCCTTAATTTTTAAACTTACTTTTATGAGGAAAATACTGCTGCTCTTTATATTGATTGTTTCAGGTTTAGTTGTTTCTGCACAGAACATTCAAATGCATTACGATTTTGGTAAAGAGCGGAAATATGTGACAACGACGGTTGAAATGTTTAAGCCCGACAGATTAGGCAGTACATATTTCTTTATTGATTTTGATTACGGAATACCGGGACACGAATTTATGAGTAACGCTTATTTTGAAATTTCAAGAGTAATGACCATTAAAAAATCACCTTTCGGAATTCATGGCGAGTACAACGGCGGTTTTGGGAAAGTGGCCAATTTCGAGGGTTACTATTCGATAAACAACGCCTGGCTTGGTGGGATTGATTACACCCTGAATTCAGAAGACTTTTCGAAAGGGTTCTCATTGAAAGTATTGTATAAGGAAATCCAGAAAAAACAACACTCTTTCCAGATTACCGGGGTATGGCACGTTAATTTTGCAAAAGATAAAATGTCGTTTACCGGTTTTGCCGATTTCTGGAAAGAAAACTCTGATTTTAATTTCGACGGCGCGACCGATGCTACTTACACATTCCTGTCCGAACCGCAGTTGTGGTATAATATCAACGGTCATTTCTCGTTTGGAAGCGAAGTTGAGCTAAGCAACAATTTTGCTTTGCACGATGGGTTTATGGTAAATCCCACCCTTGCTGTTAAATGGACTTTTTAAAAATTTATTCTTGTAAACCATGTTTGAAAAATTATTTAAACTCAGCGAAAACAAAACAACCATCCGCACCGAAATCATAGCAGGTATAACTACCTTTATGACAATGGCATACATACTTTTCCTGAATCCGAATATTCTTTCGGCTACAGGGATGGATAAAAATGCCGTTTTCTTTGCAACTGCAATTTCTGCAGCTTTCGTAACCATTGCAATGGGCCTTGTGGTTAACTTTCCCATTGCGCTTGCGCCGGGAATGGGATTAAATGCACTGTTTGCCACAGTAGCTTTGGCAGGAGTGGGAATGCCCTGGCAGTTTGCCCTGGGTGCAGTATTTATTTCGGGGATGATTTTTGTCGTGCTTACTGTTACAAAAATCAGGCAGATACTTGTGATTGCGGTTCCCAATTCGCTGAAAAGGGCGATCACTGTGGGGATCGGACTTTTTATCACAATTATCGGATTCAAATTATCGGAAATAATGACTGTTACCACCACTGCAATTCCATCAACTATTGAAACAATGGGGAAAAGTGGCGGGATTGCCACCCTTAAATTTTTTGAGTGGAATATCGGGATGGGTAGTTTTCATAATCCATCCATGTTATTATGTCTGATTGGACTTGCAATTACAGCGGTTCTGATGGCGATGAGGATCAAGGGTTCGTTGCTTATCGGAATTGTGGTTACCACAATTATCGGTATCCCCATGAAAGTGACCTTAATTCCGGAAAACGCTGCTTTCATATCACTTCCGGATTTGAGCAATCTTGCTGTTGGTGCACTCGATATAAAAGGCGCCCTGAGAATGGGTATCTGGACAGTTGTTTTCACTTTCACTTTTGTTGAATTATTCGATACTTTCGGAACACTTGTAGGCACTGCCGGAAAAGCAGGTTTGATCGATAAGGAGGGAAAATCGCCGAAAATCGGGAAAGCCATGCTTGTTGATGCTTTGGGAGTGTCGTTTGGTGCACTGATGGGAACTTCAACCATTACAGCTTATGTTGAAAGCGCTGCCGGTATCGGCGAAGGAGGGCGTACAGGTTTAACCGCAGTAACTACCGGAATACTTTTTCTGCTCGCACTAATTATTTCTCCACTGGCCACCATGATACCAAATGCCGCCACTGCCCCTGCACTTATTATCGTAGGCGTGTTGATGGCCTCATCGGTGCTTGATATCGATTTCAACGATTTCACCGAAGGTTTTCCTGCTTTTATGACCTTTATGATGATGCCGTTAACATACAGTATTGCCAATGGAATAGCAGGTGGAATTATTTTTTATACAATTCTCAAAGTTGTGACCGGTAAGGCAAAACAGGTACACTGGATGATGTATTTACTTTTTTTGCTTGTAATAATCAGGTATATTTTTCTTAACGAATAAACCATTTTGCTTCAAAATAAAATTGCACCGATGCAGTGCTTTTTTTTGTTTTTACTATTTTTGCTTCATTAAAACGGGTTGTTAGCTCAGTTGGTTTAGAGCATTACCTTGACAGGGTAGGGGTCACTGGTTCGAATCCAGTACAACCCACATTGATAATCAAGACTTTACAAAGATGTGAAGTCTTTTTTGTTTTCTGGAGTGTCGTGCTGGAGTGTCTTTTTTGTTTTTTTATCAAAAATTCTGAAGCCTTTTTTAACCATTTGTTAAACTACTTCGCACCTGTCAATATAGTTTTTTGCTGTAGTTTTGAAGTTGCGTTGTTGAACTGACTTTGCCATTGACAAATAAATCTTCTATCGTTATTAATTGGCAGCTCACTATATTTTAATGTCTTTTTCAATTAGTAGGTTAGCCCAAACTGCCAGAGAGGAATCGTGTTCAAAAATCCGAATTCAATATCATCTTTTGCGATAAAGGCTTTATCAATTCCCTGAATTTGCTTCTGTCCTTTTCTCTTTCCACCTACTTCAAATGTGTAATCACCAACCTGAAAATCAGCAATCGGAGATACGATTACATCATACTTTACTCTAAGCTGATTCAAAAAAAACGTTTCTCTTATGTTTCCGGTATTTGAATTATCGTTTGCCAAATTGTAAATCAAATTAGTATTGTCTAAGTAAATTTTATCCACTTTACCTAATCCTTTTATTCCTCCGGTGGCATCCCTTAGTTGAGCAATCATTCCAGCTTCTTCAATAAACTGGCAATAATCGGCAATGTTATTCCTACTCGCCGAAAGTGCGCTGGCAATACTAATCATATTGGGCTTAAACGGTACGCTTTTAGCAATAATGGCCAGTAATTGCTTTAATTTCCTCCCTGTTGAAACATTCATTCCGGCATATAACGGAATATCCGTTTCTAAAGTCTGGATAACAATCTGTTGCAGCCTCTGTTCATAATTTTCTTCCATTGCAAAGGGATAGTAACCTCTTCTTAAATAGTCAAAAAACAAGGGAAGCGGATGAGCGATTTCGGGAATTTCAACCTTAAGGGCCAGGATTTCCTGCAAAGAATAAGGTTTGACAGATATTTGATGAAAAAGCTGTAAATACTCCCGAAAAGACAAACCTTGCATATAGTACATTACTGCTCTGCGACTTAAATCCGAGGCTCCTTTTTTGATATCCAAAACAGATGAACCGGTAAATATTACATTCAACTCCGGATGATAATCGTAAATCAACTTCAGTTCTTTTGCCCAGTCTTTATATTTATGAATTTCATCAATAAACAGATATTTTCCACCAAGTTTTACAAAAGCACCAGCCAAATCAATCAGCTTGTTATCAGCAAAATAAAAATCTTCAGCCGTTACATAAAGCGTTTCAGAAATATTCAGGTTCTTTTTAATATGCTGTAAAACCAAAGTGGTTTTCCCTACCCCGCGTGGTCCGGTAAGTCCAATCATTCGATTTTTCCAGTTAATCTCAGTATAAATGTAACGGGAAAAGCTATTATCTATTTCGTTTAGAAGTTTCTTATACTGCTCAAATAATTTGTTCATAAGATTCTATTTTCTGCAAAAGTAATCAATATGCACTAATTAAGTGCATATTTTAATACAAATCGCACTACGCAAGTGCAAATTTGGTTTTATGCGATACTGTGTACAAATAAATTAGAAACAGAATTCCGGAGTACCATGTTGGAGTGCCCGTGTTGATTTTTCTATTGTTGTTTGAATTAATTTCATTATATCAATCCAGTACAACCCACGACAGAAACGGTAAATCAAAGTTACCGGTTCTGTCGTTTCTGGTTACATATTCATATTTGATTATTTTCCCGGATTGGACCTCAGCCTGAAAGTTAATCTCCTCTTAGTACGAAATCATCACCGTACCATTCTTCACATCACCGTTGCCCAGCAACAATACATACACGTAATTGCCGACCTTCAGGATTGGTTCCCCGTTATGGGTGAATCTGCCCACATCGTATTTGCTAAGGGTTGAAGTTCCCCACCACCAGGCGTTGTACTGGTCGCCCCAGACATCGTAATTGCCGTAATGTTCTTTTTGCCAGAGCAGGTCGCCGTTGCGGTTAAAGATCATCAGCTTGGCATCGGGGTAATTCTGAATACACATGATCCGGAAGAAATCGTGTATTCCGTCATCATTCGGTGAGAATCCTTCAGGGATGAACAGGTCGCATTCAATCGGGTTCTGTGTTTCTTCGTTGCAATCGACTGAAATATAAACCCTTGCCGTGTCGCACAACGATGGTATCCCGTTGTCACAGATTACATAATCAAAACTGTCGATTCCCACAAATCCTTCGTTCGGGAAGTAGTTAATCAAACCATCAGCATCGATGGTCAGTGTACCGTGATTTGGCGGAACCAGCGGATTGGTATCAATGGTCAGGTTATCCGAATCCGGGTCCCTGTCGTTGTCAAGCACGTTTCCGCTTATCGAGAAACAACCTGCATTGTAATAATCATCTGAAGCAACCGGTTTTTCATTGACAGGTTCCACAGTGATATAAACATAAGCTTTACCGCATTCAGGATCACAAGGTATCCCATCGTCGCAGATACGGTATTGCAGCACATCAACTCCCGAGAAATTATGATCAGGTATATAGGTGAAATCGCCATTCACAGGATTGACGGACACTTTACCATGGAGTGGCCTGATCATGACTGCCAGTGTCGAAATGTCGATATTCGTTTTTTCATCGTAGTCATTATTCAGAACATCTATTACAACCGGAATATTTTCAAGAGTGGATGCACTGTCGTTTTGTACAACAGGAGCCCTGTTTCCAAAAATTTCGACCTGTGTCTGGCAGTACGAAGTATTTCCATAAATATCTGTAGCTGAAAGTGTTATTGTTGTCAACCCAATATGATCACAGTTCAGTTCGTGCGGATAAACATAAATCGTATCAATCCCACCGCATACATCGTTGGCATATTCACGTACTTCCCCTACTGTAAGTTTATATTCAGCATTTTCATCGAGTTGAATTTCGAACGGACCTTTGCATTCAACCACCGGACTGACCGTATCGATAACAGTCACTATTGTTTCGCAGGAATTCATCAAACCGCTGGCATCGACCGCAAAAAGAGTAACAGGATTCTTTCCGATATCGGCGCAATCAAAATCGTAACGCGACAGGTAAAGCGTATCGAGTTTACAATTGTCTGACGATCCGTTGTCGATCTTTGCTGTGGTGACCGACGCTTTTCCATCAGCATCGAGGTAAACTGTGACCGGACGGCAGACTGCCTGCGGCGGAACTTTATCTGAAATCTCAACATCCAGTGAAACAGGCAAAGCACATACTCCGGGGTCGGGTGTGAAAGTGAATGTAAATATTCCCTGAACATGTGTATCAATAACTGCGGGATCCCAGGTACCCGAAATTCCATTGTTCGAAACAGCTGGTAAAACCGGTGCAACGCCGTCAGGACAAATCGGGGCAAATGCATCAAATACAGGAGTAATTTCTTCTGTAACAGCAATATTCATAGTAACAGGTACTGCACAATATACAGCCGAAGGTGTAAATGTAAATGTGAATGTGCCTTTTGCACTGGTATTGATCACAGCAGGGTTCCAGGTTCCGGAGATTCCGTTGGTTGACACTGCCGGAAGCTGAGGTGCAGCACTGTTTTTACATAACGGGCCGATCGGATCAAAGACCGGTGTGATTTCCGGTGTGATTTCAATTATCATTGTATCCGTTGTCGCACATTCGCCTGCTGCCGGGGTAAATACGAATGTAAACAATCCGGCAACCCTGGTATCGATCACAGCCGGTTTCCATGTGCCGGGGATTCCGTTGGTTGATACAGCCGGGAGCACGGGCGCCGGGCCATTCAGACAAAGCGGGCCGATCTGTGTAAATATTGGTGTAATTTCAGGTCCGACAGTAATTGTCATGGTAACCGGTACCGTACACTGTACGTTATCGGGTGTGAACGTGAATGTAAATGATCCTTCAACACTTGTGTCGATATTACCGGGAGACCAGGTTCCGGTAACTCCATTGGTTGAAATGGCCGGAAGTGCAGGAGCTGCAGAATTCAGGCACAGCGGGCCAACCTGAACAAATGCTGGAATGACTTCAGGCAGGATCACAACATCGGTTGTATATTCTGAAGCACACACACCGATATCGGGTATGAATCTGAAAGACAGAGTTCCGGCTGTATTTGTCAGAATAGTATCAGGTGACCATTTTCCGCTTATTCCATTCCTGGAAACTTTTGGTAATGCCGGTGCAACTGTATTCTGGCAGAAAGGGCCAACCGGATCAAATACCGGGATAATTTCAGGTAAAAATTCAATAATCATTGTATCCGTTTTCGCACACTCGTCGTTTGCAGGGGTAAATACGAAAGTAAATAACCCACTGGTTTTGGTGTCGATCACGGCTGGATTCCAGGTGCCTGAAATTCCGTTTGCAGATAAAGCCGGGAGCACAGGCGCCGGCCCATTCTGACAAAGCGGGCCGATCTGGGCAAATACCGTGACAATGTCCCTGCTCCACAACTCAATAGTCTGTGTACAGTTCTCTGTATTTCCGCAACGGTCGTATGCTGTGAAAGTACGGGTGACGATTACCGGGCAATTACCAGTAACTTCATCATGGTAAGTGATTTCAGTCAGCTGGCAGTTTTCAATGGTAGAAATTCCAAGTTTGGTTGTGTCTTTTAAGCTGATTTTTAGTTCTGTTTCGGAATAAGCCAGTCCTGTATGAGCAGCCAGATCATTTACAGTTCCGTCAAAAGC
>JBBIPU010000164.1:0-7879 GCA_037442685.1 Draconibacterium sp.
AAAAAGAATCTGTCATTGGCACGAGGTACGAGGAGAATCAGATGTTCAAATATCAGATTTCTCGTTCTGTCCGAAATGACAATTTAATATGTTTTTTTAGTTTGTTTTCGTTTTACTTTCCGGCCTTTTCGGCGAGTAAGCAATCAGATCACCTGTATTCAACTGAAATCCCGAAGTTGGGTTCAATAATCTGATTTTTACTTTGTGTGGCCCGTCTGTCATCTGGTATTTCCAGGCAATTTCATGCCGGCGTTTACTGAAATTGGATGACATATTGAATTTTTCCGGTGCACCATCGTCGATGATAATTTCGAGCTGTAGGATGGCTTCTTCAGGATTATTTTTATCCAGTTTCTGAACACTTCCTCCGATTACGAAACCAATTCCGGTGAATTCCAACTCCATTTCCTGATTTTTCTGATCAAGTATCTTATCGACTGCATTTCTGCTTGCCGGAACATGACCTTCGAACCCAACCTCCAGTGCAACCGGTTTTATTTCTGAAACAGGTAACAAAATATTTTCGCCATCCACTTTTCCGCCGTTTTTCTGAATGATCTGGATTGCATGTTTAGTCCCTATTTCATAAACATCGTTCAATGACATGGTAGTGTATTTAAAATCCATGTTTTCCACCGGGTAAACACCTTTTTTCCATACTTCCGGTATTTTGGAATAGCCCAACATGGTCCCAAGGATACCGCCTGCACTGGCCGGATTACAGTCGGAGTCCTGTCCGCAGCGTGCCGAGATATCAAGAGTTTTAGTGTAATCACCCTGGCCATAAAGTAACCCCACAACAATATAAGCTGCATTTATTTTTGCATCGATGTTAAAATCGGTAAATACCCCGTCGGGACAACCAATATCTTCCGACCACTTCTTTTGTACTTCTGTCCAGGTTTTTGACCAGTCATCCGGAAATTGTTTGTGCCATGCAATTACATCGGCAATACACTGATAAAACTCCGATTGCTGCGGGATAGCTTTCAATCCTTCGGTTACAATGTAATTTATATCGTTTGAAACAAATGCCAGCGAATACATTGCCGCCACATAAACACCGCCGTACCAGCCGTCGCCATAATTCATAATGTGACCGATTTTATCGCTAATTCCGGTAGCTGCATTTACCATTCCGGGCGACATCAATCCGGCAAAATCGGCTTCAATCTGAAAATCAATATCATCAGAATGCGGATTATTCAACCAGAATCCCGATTCAGGTGGCATTATTCCGTTCAGTATATTGTAACGCGCAGCCTGGTTTGCATGCCACAGCATGTAATCTGCATTGGCAAATGCCAGGGCATGCGATTTTGCAGGTGCATCAAGCCCTTCTTTTTCAAAAACATCAACAAATGTGAGGTCCATATAAACATCATCGTATAATCCGGGCGCATTCTGATAATACCAGAGGCAGCGTGTTGAATCCCAGGGAATGGTAATAGAATCGGGAATCATTTTTCCCTTGTACCTGAATTCGGTTGGTCCACCGTAAGTACAGCCAATTACCTGTCCGGCCCAGCCACCTTTGATTTTGTCCTGAAGTTCGGTTTTTGTCAGCGAAGTTTTAAGCGCTGGTTCTTTATCACCGGCAGGTTTGGTGGTACATGCCGCTGTAAGAACAATTACCATTAGTATAGCAAGTTGTTTCATAGGTTTTGATTTTAGATTTCGATTATTGATTGTGCAGTCATTAACAGGAAATCAAGACTTTTTTTGTAGTCAAGTTCTTCGTATTCAATACCAGGTTTATTAATATTTTTGTAGTATTCACCTATTTTGACAAAATAGTTTTTTTCCAAAAGAACGGAATTTGCCTTTTCGCCTAATTTCTCAAGTAAAAACCACTTTTCAATCATCCTTGCAGTTCTGCCATTTCCATCCTGAAATGGGTGAATTTTCACAAAAACAAGGTGAATCATTGCCGCGTAGTAAAAAACTTCAAATGAATTTAGTTCCATTTTCCTGAGTTTTTTTATATCGCCAAATAGCTTATCCATTTCTGTATCTACCTGTTCCGGACTTGTGGCAACATACTCAATCTGATCGTTTTGGTTGATTACAAACATTGGATTTGTACGAACCTGACCCTGTTGATATTCCGGTAATAAGTTAGCGCTAAGAATTGCATGAGCCTTTTTAACATTCTTCAGGGTCAGTTTATTCGAATCGATAAAATCGTAGGCAGCATATAAATCGTCGGCTCTTTTTGTATAATCAGGTTTAAACATAACCTTCATGAATTTGTGTTTAAAATAGCTGTCGAAATCAATATCCTCTCCTTCGATTTTTGAGGAATAAACTGACGAAACTGATTTATAAAACTGAAAATGGTCAACCTGGATTTCAGGTTTTTTTAACCTGTTTAGTCTGGTGACCGGAGATTCTTTTACTTTCAGGGTAAATTCAACTAACAATTCGGGTGTCAAAATCTCGAAATTCATTCAGGTTAATTTTTACCGAAGATAGAAAAAAGCATCAGCTTTTCAACGTTGTGGGGTAGTTTTGTAAAGATGTATTGCCCCATTTTAAATCCCCGGGATTATGCAAATTAAATCCTTCAGGATTTATCCTACTCCTTCCCCTCCGGGGAAGGTTGGGATGGGGCTTCTTCTTCCATTTTTTTCGCCTCATCCCAAATCACATCCATTTCAGCTAAAGTCATATCGTGCAGATTCCGACCTTTGGCTAAAGTCTGACTTTCGAGGTAATTAAAGCGCCGGATAAATTTCAGGTTGGTTCGTTCCAACGCCGCTTCCGGATCAACGCCGTACAAACGGGCAGCATTTACCATGGCAAAAAACAGGTCGCCAAACTCGGCTTCAATTTTATCTTTATCCACTTTATTAATCTCGTGACTGAGTTCATTAATTTCCTCACGAACTTTATCCCAGACCTGCTCCCTGTACTCCCAGTCGAACCCTACCCCACTGGCTTTTTCCTGTATGCGGTTTGCTTTTACCAGCGCCGGCATGGCAGCCGGAACACCTTCCAAAACCCGCTTGTTACCGCCTTTTTCCTTCAGTTTTAAGGCTTCCCAGTTTTCAATCACCTGCCTCGACGAATCGTTTACATCAACATCGCCAAAAACATGCGGATGACGGTAAATCAGTTTTTTATTGATCCCTTCCAGAACATCACCCATATCGAAAACTCCTTTTTCAGACCCAATTTTTGCATAAAATACGATGTGAAGCATCAGATCACCCAATTCCTTTTTGATTCCCTGCAAATCGTTTTTCAAAATTGCATCGCCAAGTTCGTAAGTTTCTTCAATGGTAAGTTTTCGCAACGACTCCAGTGTCTGCTCTTTGTCCCACGGACATTTCGTGCGGAGTTCGTCCATAATATCAAGTAATTCTTTAAATGCTTCTACCTTTTTTTGCATCGGGTTGTGATAAAATTTTCCGAATTTAATGATTCCGTAATACATTCAATTAATTATACAGACAAAGTTTTCCACATTCGAAATTCGATTTATTTTGTAATTTTGAAGTACAGGAAACAATTTAAAATCAGCAATTGGATAAACAAATCATACTGGAAGGAATTGACCCGCTGGAGTTTTTTGGGGTCAACAACTCAAAAATCGATCTGATCACATCCTATTTTCCAAAAATTAAAATCATTGCACGCGGACATTCTCTTCTTATTCATGGCGAAGAATCGGAAATTACAGTTTTTGAAAAGAAATTTGCAATCATTCTAGATCATTACATCCAGTTTAATATTCTCACTCCCGAGATAATACGTGAAATCCTTGCTTCCGGCATTTCATCGCTTGAAGAAAGCGGATTGACAGATACCGACATTATTGTTTTCGGAAATAATGGAAAGCCGGTAAGGGCGCGTACACCAAACCAAAGAAAGTTACTTGATGAAAGTGCAAAAAACGACCTGATTTTTGCCATCGGCCCGGCAGGTACCGGTAAAACTTACACTGCAATTGCATTGGCAGTTAAAGCGCTGAAAAACAAGGAAATCAAGAAGATAATCCTAAGCCGTCCTGCGGTTGAAGCCGGAGAAAACCTTGGATTTCTTCCCGGTGATCTGAAAGAAAAAATCGATCCTTACCTGCAACCACTGTACGATGCATTACAGGATATGATCCCGCCAAAAAAACTGGAAGAATTTATGAAAGACGGTACGATTCAGATTGCACCCCTCGCTTTTATGCGCGGACGTACGCTGAGCAATGCTTTTGTAATTCTTGACGAAGCCCAGAACACCACTGTTAATCAATTAAAAATGTTTCTGACCAGGATGGGATTAAACGCAAAATTCATTATTACGGGTGACATCACTCAGATTGATTTGCCGAAAAACAGTCAGTCGGGATTGATTCATGCCTTGAAAATCCTGCAGAAAATAAAATCAATTTCGGTCATTGAATTTGATAAAAGAGACATTGTGCGTCACCGTCTGGTTCGCGACATCGTGGATGCTTATGAAAAGGAAAAACACAATGCATGAATGCTATAATGCAGAAATGCTTTAATGAAAGAATTTGAAAATGAGAAAATTTGGAAATGCAATAGAAATAAGTTCAGGGTTTCGGATTCCGGGTTTTGAGTTACGAGTTTTGGTTTCACACTTCCCGGTTTCAAGAATCCAGTATCCCGTATCTTTTTCCTTAATCTCCACAAATCTCTATCAATCATAATCAATATCCACAAGTCACTTATTATCTATAATCAAGAATAATCATTAATAAATAATCATTTACTATGGGTAACGCATTAACAAAAACAGAATTCAACTTCCCGGGACAGGTTAGTTTGTACAAAGGGAAAGTCCGTGACGTTTACAACATCAATAACGACTTTCTTGTTATGGTGGTTTCCGACCGTATTTCGGCTTTCGACGTGGTACTGCCAAAAGGAATCCCATACAAAGGTCAGGTATTGAACCAGATTGCCTCGAAATTTCTCGATGCAACTGCCGACATTGTTCCAAACTGGAAAATTGCTTCTCCCGATCCGAATGTTACTGTCGGCCACATGTGCGAGCCGTACAAGGTGGAAATGGTGATCCGTGGCTACCTCACCGGACACGCCTGGCGTGAATATAAAAGCGGGAAACGCACACTTTGTGGTTGTGCGATGCCCGATGGGATGGTGGAAAACCAGAAATTTGCCGAACCTCTGATCACCCCGACAACCAAGGCTTCTGAAGGTCACGATGAAGATATTTCAAGGGAAGAAATCATTGCACAGGGTCTGGTTTCTGAAGCTGACTATATTCAGCTGGAAGATTACACCCGCAAACTTTTTCAGCGCGGCACCGAAATGGCTGCTCAAATGGGATTGATTCTGGTGGACACGAAATACGAGTTTGGCAAAAAAGACGGTAAAATCTACCTGATCGACGAAATTCACACGCCCGACTCTTCGAGATATTTCTATCTGAAAGGTTACGAAGAAAGGCTTGCCAAAGGCGAGCAGCAAAAACAACTTTCGAAAGAATTTGTGCGGCAGTGGCTCATCGAAAACGGATTCCAGGGAAAAGAAGGACAAACTGTTCCGTTTATGAGCGACGAATTTGTGGCTTCGGTTTCCGATCGTTATATTGAACTGTATGAAAATATTACAGGCGATAAATTTGAAAAATCGGACACTGCAAAAATTCAGGAGAGGATCGAAAAAGCGATTAATGAGTTTTTAAAATGGAAAGTTTAATTTTTAACTGTCATTTCGACGACGAAGGAGGAGAAATCTGTTACCTAAAATATTTTAATTTCATGCATGAAGTAAAAGATGCAACAGATTTCTCACTCGTGCCTCGTTGCCAATGACAGCAAAATCCAGTAAATGATGAAAACAAAACAAATACTGCTGGCTTTTACGATTTTGGTTTGCACATCTTCACTTTTTGCCCAGGATGAATTCACACTGGTACAGGAAGGACAAACCGCACCCGATTTCACGATACAACTTGAAAACGGAAAAACCAAAAAGCTTTCCGATTTAAAAGGGAAAGTGGTGTGGATCAACTTTTTTGCCACCTGGTGCGGCCCTTGCAGGCAGGAACTTCCGCATCTGCAAAAAGATGTTTATGATAAATTTAAAGACAATAAAAATTTCGAGCTGATCATACTCGGGCGTAAGCATACCCAGGATGAAGTGAACAAGTTTAAAAGCGAGCAGAAATTTACCATGCCTTTTTATGCCGATCCGGAAAGAACCATTTTCGATCTTTACGCAAAACAAAACATCCCCCGGAATTTTATTATCGGGAAAGATGGGAAAATTGCTATTTCATCCTCCGGTTTCAATGAGAAGGAGTTTGAGGAGTTAATTCAGAAAGTAAATAAACTGCTTTAAAAAATACGATCTGCGTTGAACTAAACAGTCTGGTGAGCACCAGGCTGTTTTTTTATTTCATAATCTTAATTGCTAAAATGATTTTAAATCGTAAATTGTTAAATATTTGTCATTGAAATTTAAACCAAAGCTAAAAAATATGAAAAAGTTGTTGTTTTATGTTTTAATGGTTATTCTGGCAGTTGGTTTTATGTATTCATGCAATGAACCTTTGACAGATACCGGAAACAATGATGAAATGATCCTGAAATCGGGGAATGCTTCAAAAAACTACATTGTGGTATTAAACGATGCCGAACTGAATGCAGAACTTGCTATTGCAACTGATTATGATTCTAAAGTTCTGAAAGCAAAAAATGCAGGGGAACGAATTATGAAACGCCATGGAATTACCGACCTCAATGTTGAAAATTCTTATGGAGTTGCCATTAAAGGTTTTTCAGTAAAAATGACACATACACAAATGCTTAAACTCAGCGAAGATCCATCTGTTAAATACATTGAAGAAGATCAGATGATAAATTTGATCGTACCTGATGTAAAAATAAGTGCTAGCAAAAGTGTAAGTGTCACTGGTCAAACCATACCCTGGGGAATTACCAGGGTTGGCGGAGGTGGAAATTTCACCGGAACAAACACTGCCTGGATTATTGATACTGGCATCGATCTTGATCATCCTGATTTAAATGTTGACAAAACGAGATCAAAATCTTTTGTAAACACAAAAACAGCCGATGATGATAACGGACATGGTTCGCATTGTGCCGGAATTGTTGCTGCAAAAAATAATACAGTTGGCGTTATTGGTGTTGCCCCTGGAGCCAAACTGGTTGCTGTAAAAGTACTTACAAGATCTGGAAGTGGAACAACATCAGGTGTAATAAAGGGTATTGATTATGTTGCTGCTAACGGTAAAACTGGTGATATTGCCAATATGAGTTTGGGTGGCGGAGTTTCAACAACCCTTGATAATGCGGTAATTAATGCAGCATCAAAAGGTATCAAATTTGTTCTGGCTGCCGGGAATGAAACCGATGATGCCAACAACCACTCACCGGCAAGGGCAAATGGAACGAACATCTATACTATTTCAGCAATGGATAATGCTGATAAATTTGCCTATTTCTCAAACTTCGGAAATCCACCTATTGATTACTGTGCACCGGGTGTCAGCATTTATTCGTGTTATAAAAACGCGGGATATGCCACTATGAGCGGAACTTCGATGGCAACACCACATGTTACAGGTATTTTAATGTGGGGAAGCATTTCCTCTGATGGCAAAGTGCTAAATGACCCGGATGGTAACGCCGATCCGATTGCTCACAGGTAAAAATCAGGAAAAATTTAATCAGAAACCGGGGAATTTTCTCCGGTTTTTTTTGCCCAATCTAAAATTAAAACCCTTATTTATCTTTTAACCTCAATTCCCTATTTTTGCGGCTTAAAATTGAATTTCAATTATGCAACTTCATAATAAAGTCAACAAGGAAGAGTTGAAAAAGAAGCTGATGGAAGAGACTTTCAGCAGGAAAACCATCTCTTTTTAC
>JBBIPU010000165.1:0-7842 GCA_037442685.1 Draconibacterium sp.
GAAGTACCGGGTGTCGGAAGTCCGCTGCACCCCGATGCCATGAGTGTTTTCACCATCGATTTGCAGAGCAACAGGGTAGTTGAAAAATTTAAAACCGGGCATCAAATCGGGAAGATGATTGAAGATGCCGAAGTGGTGGGGGGCGCCAGTCCGAATTCCATTGCTGTGGGGAAACAGTTTGCCTATGTTACCAATGCCACCAACGACAATATTTCGGTAATCGATTACAAAAATCACAAACTGTTGCACGATATCCCGATTCTTGTGGATAAACAGATTGACAAGTACCGTGGCTTGCTGCCATTTGGCATCACGCTCAGCAACGACGAAAAAACCTTGTACGTGGCTTTGCTCGGTTTTAATGCCGTAGCGGTTATTGATACTGAAACCGGAAAAACCAAAGGTTTGATTCCTTCGGGTTGGGGGCCGACAAGGGTAAAACTTTCAGCCGACAACAAAGAACTGTACATCACCACCTGCCGTGGTTTGGGTGCCGGGCCCAACGGCGGAAAGGATTTTATACCACCCATTCAGGGTTATTATGTAGGTGATATTCAATTGGGAAGTTTCCAGAAAGTGATGGTTCCTGATGATGCACAACTGGCTCTTTACACAAAACAAGCTGTAGAAAATACTTTCAAAACCGAAACTTTGAAAGTGGATAAAAAGAACCCGCTGCCACCAACACCCGGGTTGTACAAAACTCCCATCAAACACATTGTTTATATTACCAAGGAAAACAGGACTTTTGATGAGATTTTCGGGCAGTTGAAAGGTTCCAACGGCGATAGCACTCTGGCACGTTTTGGTATTAATTGCGAATATACTTTGCCCCGTAATATGTATGGTAAATTCCCCGGATTGCGCATATGTCCGAACCATATCAAAGCAGCGCGACAATTTTCCTATTCAGATAATTATTACTGCGACAGCGATGCCTCCATTCACGGCCATCACTGGATGGTAGGCGTGATTCCCAACGAGTGGGTGGAAGCCAATTCAAGCGTGTCGAAATCAGCCAATATATTTTCAAAAGCTCCGGGCCGCAGGTTTCCGGGAACCACCGGAAGTGTTGACCCGGAAGATTACGCCGAAATTGGCGGTCTCTGGGAAGCGCTGGAAAGGAAAGATGTTTCGTTTTACAATTTTGGAGAAGCCAATGAAACAGCGCATGTCCGCGAAGAGTGGTACGATACTAACACCGGCGCTGCCCACGGGGTAATGGTTCCCATGCAGGACGCCCTGTTTATGAGAACCAGCCACGATTACGCCGGTTTTAACATGAACATTCCCGACCAGTACCGGATGGACCAGTTTGAACGCGAATTCACGGCAAAGTGGATTGAAGGAAATGAAAAACTGCCGTCTCTGATTACTATGCAGGTTCCTAACGACCACGGAGCAAAGGAAAGACCTGAAGATGGATATCCTTATTCACAGTCGTTTATGGTTGATAACGACCTGGCTGTAGGAAGGATTTTGCATTTTCTTTCGCGTACCAAATACTGGAAGGAAATGCTTGTAATCATTACTGAAGATGACCCGCAGGGTGGTGTTGACCACATCGACGGTCACCGTTCAGTGCTCATGATGGCCGGTCCGTATGTAAAGAAAGGATACGTATCGCACACACACGCCAATTTTGGCTCCATCCTGAAAACCATTTACAATATTCTGGGCGTTCCGTATGTAAATCAGTTTGATGTAACTGCTTCGCTTTTGCAGGATTTTTTTACTGATAAACCCGATTTTACACCTTACACACTCGAAAGACACGATTCGCGCATTTTTGATGCCGAACTTGCCATGAAGAAATACAACAAAACAATCGACTGGCGCAAAATTGAACAGGGTCCTGAAATTGATAATCCTGAAAACGAACGGAAGATGATGTATCGTAACCAGTACGACAACGAAGAAGAGCAACGAAAAACATTGTATAAAAACAAAAAATAAATCAACATGAAGAGATTTTTTAAAATAACCGGAATTCTTATTCTTGTCCTGATTGCTGGGGTGGTAACCTGGATGTTTACAAATATGACAGACCGACACTCAGGTTACACTGCCAACCTGAAAATAATCAATGAGTTTGCCGCTCCGCTGAAAGCCGGATTTGCAGCTGTGACCATCACTCCAGAAGTACCTGATCGTTGGGAGGATGCTAACGGTGACGCTGAATACAATCCCGGCGATGGTGATAAATTTACCGATGGCAACGGGAACGATAAGTTCGATCCTGTTTGGATTGCAGGATTCAGTAACAGAAGACCTGCCAACGGAATTCACGACGACACCTGGGCGCGGACAATGATTATTGACGATGGCAAAACACGTCTGGCAATTGTGATAATCGATGCCATTGGTTTTATGAATGATGATGTTGTAGATGTTCGCAAAATGATTCCTGTCGAAGCAGGTATAACCTACACCATCATTTCATCTACACATACACATGAAGGGCCTGACCTGCTTGGATTATGGAGTGGAACTCCATTCAAAGACAAGTTCAACAAGGAATACATGAAATTTGTGAAAAGCCGGATAGTAAAATCTGTGGTTGAAGCAGCAAAAAATATACGTCCGGCAAAATTGGAAATTTCTCAGGATCTGACAGGAGCAATTCCGTTAGTGAAAGATACCCGCAAGCCCGAAGTATTCGATTCGGGACTGAGGTTAATCAAAGCGATTGACAAGGAAAGCGGAAAAGTGCTGGGCTCAGTTGTAGCCTGGGCTAATCACGCTGAAACACTTTGGAGTAAAAATCTGCTGGTTACTTCAGACTATCCTCATTTTGCCCGCGAAGGAGTGGAAAAAGGTGTGTTTAACGGCGATAGTCTGATGAAAGCCGGAATCGGTGGTGTGTGTATATATACCAGTGGCGCAGGTGGTGGATTAATGACCACACACCCCAGCCTCTCCGTAAAAGATCCGTTCACCGGAGCGGAGTATAGCGAACCCACTTTCGAGAAAGCTGAAGCCGAGGGGAAACAGCTATCGCTTTTAGCTTTAAATGCTATGGAAAATCCGGCTGAAACAATTGAAAAAGCAGGTATTTCGGTGATAGTGCGCACTTTTCCAATGAAAATCGACAATAAGATGTTTAAACTTGGCGCTGCACTGGGGATAATGAAACGTGGTACGGTGGGATGGATGAAAATGCGAACAGAACTGGCTGTGGCTAAAATAGGGCCGATTTCGCTGGTGACTATTCCCGGAGAATTGTATCCCGAAATATTAAACGGTGGGGTAGAAGCGCCCGAAGGGAATGATTTTGGAATACAACCGTTGGAAGTTCCGCCAATCCGTGAAATGATGCCCGGCAAATACAAGTTTGTTTTAGGGCTTGCCAACGACGAAATCGGGTACATCATTCCAAAAAGTGAGTGGGATGAGAAAGCCCCTTATACTTACGGAAGAAAAGATTCACCTTATGGAGAAGAGAACTCGCTGGGGCCTGAAACTGCAGGAGTGATCCATAAAAACCTGCAGGAGATGCTTGGAGAACTGTAAGCCTCCCCTGACCCCTCCGTGGGAGCGGAAAAAGAAAGGAAGCAAAGAGCGGGAAGCTTCTGACTGTCAGAAAACAGCTCCGTAGGAGCGAAATATCGGTAATCCGGGGTTTTAACCCCGGGGCCCGAAGCAACCAAAACCTGCCCCGCTGTTCAGGGCTAAAGAGATTAAATGAATAGGAGTGAAGCGCTAAGCGGTTTGAACCCGCTTAGCGCAGTTTAAAAGTAATAGGACTTGGCTACAAAATTATTTGGGTTTTTGATTGTAAAACAATTCCCGGCAGTTAATATTTTGGTAAATTGTGGACTTTAAAAATCTTTATGGACCCAAAAGAAAATGCACTTTCAATAATTAAAGAATTGGTTTCCCGCTTCGAGGAGCAAATTGATTCTTATAAAAATGCTGATTACAATGAAACCCTTACCCGACGGGATTTTATCGATCCGTTCTTCAAAGCTTTGGGCTGGGATGTGGATAATTCTCAGGGATATGCCGAAGCGTACCGCGAAGTAATTCATGAGGACAAAGTAAAAATCGGAAAAGCCACAAAAGCCCCCGACTATTCTTTTAGGTTAGCTGGCGGTAAGCGGTTGTTTTTTGTTGAGGCTAAAAAACCAAACATCGATATCAAAAATAATATTTCGGTTGCCTATCAAATCAGGCGTTATGGTTGGAGTGCCAAACTACCTGTGAGTATAATTACCGATTTTGAAGAGTTTGCTGTTTATGATTGTACCAAAAAGCCAAAGCCAACTGATAATTCAGCGGTTGCAAGGATTAAGTACATCAACTTCAGGGATTACATCAATGAATTCGATTATTTGTGGGATACTTTTTCAAAAGAAAAGGTTTTAAAAGGAAGTTTCGACAGTTATGTAAAAAGTGATACCGTAAAAAAAGGAACTGCCACTGTTGATAAAGATTTTCTTGCTTCGCTTGATAACTGGCGTACCTATCTTGCTACTTCAATCAGTTTAAGAAACAAGGAACTCGACGAGGACGAAATAAATTACTCTGTTCAGTTAACCATCGACCGTTTAATTTTTCTTCGGATTGCCGAAGACCGTGGAGTTGAGCAATATGGACAACTTAAATCTTCCGTAAACCAAAAAGGTGAAGCCTACCAAAACCTGTTTGAAAATTTTAAAAAAGCCGACCAGAAATACAATTCGGGATTGTTCGATTTCAAAAAAGATGTGATTTCTGAAACACTCAGAATTGACAATAAGGTAATTAAAACCATTGTCAACGAAATGTATTATCCTGAAAGCCCTTATGAGTTTTCGGTGATTTCGGTTGAGATACTTGGTAGCGCTTACGAGCAATTTCTCGGAAAAGTAATCAGGGTTACACCAGCGCACCATGCTAAAATCGAGGAAAAACCAGAAGTCCGTAAGGCTGGCGGGGTTTATTACACACCGCAGTATATTGTTGATTACATTGTAAAAAACACAGTTGGCAAGCTCATCGACGGTAAAACACCCAAACAAATCGAAAGCATTAAAATATGTGACCCGGCTTGTGGGAGCGGAAGTTTTTTAATTGGCGCCTATCAGTATTTGCTCAATCATTACAAAAACTACTATTATTCCTTTTTTGAAAAACTTTCAAGAGATGCAGCAAATACAAATCTTACTGTTTTCGAAAGAAACAAAGCAATTCGGGAAAGGAACAAATTGCCGCTTACACCAGACGGTGAGCTTGATTCACATCTTCGGAAAGAAATTTTGCTGAACCACATTTTTGGTGTCGATATCGATACCAATGCTGTTGAAGTAACCAAACTCAGTTTGTTGTTAAAATGTATGGAAGGAATTACTATTGCTTCTATTCAAAAACTCGATTTTAAGGAAAGGGTGTTGCCAACACTCGAAAACAATATCAAAAGCGGGAATAGTTTGGTGGATGTTGATTTTTATTGGGGGGAACTTGATTTTGAAAATAGAAATGTAAAACCATTTAACTGGCAAAAAGCATTTCCTGATGTTTTCAAGATTCAAAAAGCTTCTGAAAATCTGGATTTCAGAATACAATTCGAAAAAGTAAAAAATCTGCAAAATGATATAAACAAATTGCTGAATAAATACAGAGTGGAAGAACCAAATGAAAAATATGGCATTACCGGTGGATTTGATATTATTATTGGTAATCCGCCGTACGGTGCTTCATTATCAAAAGAAATTGATATTTATTTAAGGAATAAATATCAGGTTGCCAACTATCAGTTAGATACCTACAATTTATTTTTCGAGCGAGGGAAAAAACTGCTGAATACGGGAGGATATTTAGGTTTTATTGTTCCATCAGCTTGGGTGGCATCGAAATACGATAATAAATTAAGAAGATATTTAATTGAAGAAACAAATATTGAAAACTTCGTAATCGCGCCTAAACAAACGTTTAAAGATGCAAATGTAGAAACCTGCATAGTTGTCATTTCAAATGAAAAACCATCGCAGAGTTTCTTTGTTGAACGCTGGGATTTGAAAGATAAAAGAGAATATCAAGTAAATTCAAATGAAATTAAATCAGAAAACAATTATATTTTTCCAGTTTACTCTGATAATAAAACGAACCAACTTATCCAAAAATTAAGAAATCAGAAATTTGTTTTGGATGATTTCGCTGAAGTTGTTTGGGGAGTAAAAATTTATGAAAATGGAAAGGGTAATCCACCGCAAAAACCTAATGAATCAAAATTAAAGTCCTTCCATTCTGATAAAAAAACAAAAGATTCTCACCGACCATTGCTGGGAGGCGGTGAAATATTCAGATATTCTTTAATCTGGAAAGGTGGTTTTATTGATTACGGAGAATGGCTTGCAGCACCTAGACAACCACACTGGTTTGATGGTGAAAGAATACTTGTCAGGGAAGTAACTTCAAAAGGTGTAATTCAGGCAACTTACGTTGATGAAGATTTTGTATTTTCAAATTCAGTCGATGGAATTAAGATTAAAACAGGCAGGATAAATATCAAATATTTACTCGGCCTAATTAATTCCAGATTGATTTCATTCTACCATTCAAACACATCGGCAAATGCATTTAAAGGTACATTTCCTAAAGTATTGCTTCAGGATTTGCGGAATCTGCCATTGCCAAATGCCGAAATAGAAATTCAAAAAGATATTGAAAATTTGGTCAACTTGCTCTTACAGCTAATTTCTGAAAAGTCGGAAACCAGACTTCCCGTTAAAATTCAGCAATTGGAAACTAAAATTGACTTCTGCGAAACTAAAATCAACCAATTGGTTTATCATCTCTACGAATTGACGGAGGGAGAAATTAAAATTGTGGAGGAAAGTATGTCATGAAAACTTCAGAGGGAAAAATGCTTAAAAAGCTAAAGGCTTAAAAAACAAGAAAATCTAAAAGAAATTTTATGAAACGTATCTTAATAAAAATCCTGAAAGGATTGTTGATCATTTTTACAGTCTTTATCCTTTTGATGCTCACGCCGCGGACAATCGGATGGTTATTCCCAGATAAAGCACCAATTGCCTACCATTTTGAGTTGCTCGATTACCTGGCAATTGGTGTGGGGCTTGAAAAAATGGCCGACCTGAAACCTGAAATTCCGGCAACCATTGAGGAAATTAAAGACATTGAGTACAAAAATGTGGGCGGAAAATCACTGCAACTCGATATGTATAAACCGAAAGATTTGAAAGAACCATCTCCTCTGCTTGTTTTTATTCACGGGGGAGCGTGGCGGCATGGCGAGCGGTCGGATTACCTGGTTTATCTTGTCGATTTTGCGGAAAAAGGATATATGACCGCTACCGTTTCGTACCGGCTCGACACACTTTACCCGGGTTGCGTGGAAGATATTTCCGACGCCGTGGACTGGCTTTTTAAAAATGGCGGAGCTTACGGTGTGGATACCTCGCGGATTGCTTTGATTGGCGGTTCTGCCGGCGGACATCTCTCGCTGCTGGGCGGTTATAACTGGGTAAATTACCAGCCGCAGCAGGATTCAGTTCCTGTTCCGTTTCATAAATTAAAAGCTGTAGTCGATATTTATGGTCCGGTGGACCTGACCACATCTTATGCACAGTCACAGCCGCTGGTAACACGGTTTATAGGTCATCCTTTTAGTGAAAATCCGGAATTGTACTGGGATGCTTCGCCTGCAAAATACCTGCACAAAGATTTACCGGCAACTTTAATTTTCCAGGGAACTTCAGACAACCTTGTTCCCACCAGCCAGTCGGACACGCTCAAAGCTAGGCTCGACAGGCTGGGTGTGCCGGCCGAATATTACAAACTGCCGCTCTGGCCTCACACCATGGACATTGCCAAACGTGCCAACGATTACATGCAAAA
>JBBIPU010000166.1:0-5387 GCA_037442685.1 Draconibacterium sp.
ATTAAGTATGTGTTTATGATGAAGTATTCTGCAAAGTTGTATTGATAAGATTTATAAATGACGGTGCACGTAATTGCATAAGCAGGAATCGTAAGCAGCATCCGGTAGCTGAAATGTTTAGTCGTAAATTTTATGATTTCCCCTGATGTCAGCATAATTGCATCAATTTTATCTGGCACTCCCGACCAGGTATAAACAAAACCTGCGATCAGGCTGACAATTAACAGGTATGAGATTGAACCAACATAGTCAATACGTTTCCCGGCAATGTATCCGCGCAACATTTCTCCGGGTCGCACAAAAAGTTCTTTTACGGTAAATAAAAGAGTACTGTCAAAATCGAAAAATTCCTTCAAAAACGCTCTCGATAAATTTGAAACCGTGAATCTTTTAACATCTGCATTTTGCCCGCAATTGCTGCAAAAGTTACCTTCGAAATAAAAATTACAGTTTTTGCATTGTTTTCTACCGTCTGTCATAGTTTCAAATTCTCCCTGTTTCAGTAAGCCAGGCTATTAACTCAGAGATGGATTTTTTACCAGATTTCTGCAGGATATTACTACGGTGGGTATTTATGGTGAATGGGCTGACATTTAATTTTTCAGCAATTTGATGCGTATTTAATCCTTTATTCAATTGCATTATTACTTCAAATTCACGTTTGCTGAAATTAAATCCGGTATTGATCAGTTTTTCATCAGGAAACCTGAAATAGGACAAATCGGAACCATAATAATGGTGGTTGTCATATTTCCTTTTAAAAGTATCATCAATTAAAGTATGAAGCTCCAATAAATAAACAGTTTTATGCGGAGTTTCAGAAAAAAACAGATAACACTGAAATAAAATCACGGAATAATTGTTTTCCCGATTTCGAATTCTGAATATTATGGAAAGCAATTTTTCACCCTTCCCTTCATTATATAACTCGTGAGCAGCTTTGAAGAGTTTTTCCCGTAAATGAACATGTCGATGAACGTCATCGGGATGTCTGATTTCGAAATATTTTTCCTGACTGAAATCTTCTGGTTTTATACCGAATAAATTGAAACAGCCTTCACTGGTAAACAGAACTTTAACTTTTATCATATCCCCAATTAAGAAAAACTGGTTGTTCTCTTCGCAAAACTGTTCTAATTCCAGCAACAAACTATCCTTCCTGTTTATCCCTTCAAACCCAATAGGTAAATAAGTTTTTATAAACCTGAAGAGTAAATCATAGCTTTTGTATTTTAATCCCATATCTCTCGAAATGTAACAGCAGCAACCATTTTCATTTTTTACCGCCTTCAAATATAGTTAATTTTAAGTATGAATTTAAGTCCATTGTAAATTACCTTTATCTATAAAATGAATTTAGATAATCAATTTGTAAGGTAATTGAAACATGGCTTTAAAATGAACAAAACTTCAAAATGCGTTCTGCTGATTCTCATCTTTTCTAATGCTATTGGTTTTATTGCCCAAAGTCAGGATTTAAGTACCAACAACGATCAGCTGAATCTTTCCGACACAACAAGATCAATCGGTAATGTTATCGACATGGAATTGTCCAAATCAGAGTACAATGTGATGCAAAATATTAACGGAAAGAAAATGCAAATTAAATCAAAATCATTAGTGATCAATGGTGATACTTTAGTTCCTGAAAAGGTTGAAACAAGAGGGCAAACAACGCTGCAATTCAAAAGAAAAAGTTTAAGCTTCAACCTTTCTTCGAAAGCAAGCTTAAAAAATAATCAGGCCACAGAAAAACTGAAGGAATTTGATTTATTAAACCTTTCGATGGATAAATATTACATGCGTAACAGGCTTGCCTTCAAAATGATGGAGAAAATTGACCTGTTTGGGCTATTCAATACATATTCTGAACTTCGCCTGAATGGAAACAGCAATGGTATTTTTATGATTGTTGAAAAACCCGATGAATGGGCTATGCAAAAAAAAAATTCCCCATTGATAATCAGAAGGGGTTATAATCATAAAATCGATAAATTTAAAATTGATAAAAAACAGGATAAAAAGACAATCAATCTGTATTTTGATTCATTCACAAAGATTTATAAATCAATTAACAAGTATAAAGGCGAAGAGCTTTATAATAAGCTTTCTGAAGTAATGGATGTTGAAAATTATTTCAAATGGCTTGCATTCAATTACTTTGTAAAGAATGGAGATTATTCTGACGAAGTGTTTTTCTACATCGATCCCGAAATAAATAAGTTCAGGATAATACCCTGGGATTATGATGATATTTTTTCAATTATACCTCATGAAGGGAAGGAAGCAAAAAAGAAGCAAGTTGGAGACAAACTTATTTTTTCTTCAGAAGATATTTTAGATGTTAAAATTGTCAGCGATCCTTTTCTTTATAACAAGTATCTCGGGACTTTGAAAAAGTTGATTCAGGATATAGATCAAAAGGTTTTAAAACAATTCGTTGAAGAAACCTATGCTGAATTATACCCATTTTATTCCAGAGAAGAGATAATCGGCATGGCTAAATACGATGTTTATAAAGATCCGAATCTGGAAAATCTTAAAACAGAAATGGTGTCAGTTTATTATGGATTGTTAGGAACAAGAAAAATTATTTCAGACAATTTGTAAAAAATTTCACTTCCCTGGTCCACTGAATGAACTTTGTAGTTGCAGTTGTGTATCAGGGTAAAAAAATTTCAGATATTTTTCAACCGATGAAAAAATCAGGATTACACAGGATTCATCCCAACCGGAGTCTATCCTGTGTAATCCTCTATTCAATTAATATCATAACCTGAACCGATAGTTAACCGAACCAAGGAATGATTTACGGTCGCCAATAACTCCCGCTTCAGTTCTGAATTGCCAGCGTTTATTATGCTGGTACTGCACTCCTATCAACCCGTTCCAGGGTTCTTTGGTTTTCTTATTCATTGAGTACTGAACAATGCCCTCACCATTTTTACTATCGATGTTTTCCACAATGGGTGTGAGCACTTCATCTGCAATCTTTTGAACTGCCTGACTTTGCTCTTCATACCAACCATAATAGTCGTCAACAAATTGGTCTTTACTTTCCCAAAATTCAGGTGGAAGGGCATCTTTTAAAGCGATAGCCCCAACAGTTTGTGCACCCATTTTAATATATTGGCCTCCTGCCCAAACCGCAATATTGCTTTGCGGTTTATGTTTAAATACAAATGAATGCCCCATTCGTACGCCAATTACATTAACCAGAACCGGATCTTCCAGCAAATCAGGCTTATTCCAGGTCCAGTTGAAATCTGACGTAATAAAAATCGGACCAATCCCACCGGCAAGCAAAAAACCCAAACCTCCTGTTCTGATGTTCTGATCGACAACTGATTGGAGTTCAATTGGGGCCGTAATATTTACAACAGTATGCGATTGTCCGTACCCTAAAATGCCATAAACATTTAAAAATGGCAATATCCATAAATCGGGCCTGACATTAAATGATTGGGATGTGTTTGTATTCTGTCCGAATTGAATGAAATCCACACCTGTAAGTGGAATATCAGTACCAGAGCCGGTAAAACCAAGCTTCAGATTTTCCATTATCAGACTTTGTTTCATCCAGATGTAGTTTAACATAACTCCCGCCGGATAGGGAATATCGAACCCTTTTTTGTATGCTCCCTGCCCCCATATCGGGAAAACATAATTGTATTCAATATTCTTCAGGCTGTCGGTGTACGCCTCGTGTTTGCTTCTCACTTTTTTGTTTGCGTATTGGGCAAAGCAGTTTGTACCCATCACAAAAGTTGTGAGGGTAAAAATCAAAATAATTTTCAATACTGTTTTCATATCAATTTATTTTTTTGTTTGTTCTTTTTTGTTTGCACCTATTTTGAAGTTGGCTTTCAGATTGAACGAGTTATTTATTGTACCCGGTTAGTCTTTATAAACATCCACTAATCCGTGATAATATTTAAATTTCAGGGGCAAACCTTCGCACTTTAAAAACGAATACCCGAAACCTGCCCCAACTCCGGCATCGATCCGGTTGAATAAATCGGTGCTTTTTTCGCGGGTCCTCGCTTCTATTCCTTCTTCGTCGGCATTAAACTCAACATTAGCTTTGCTTAACAGCCCAAATTGAGGGCCTGCTTCAACATAGAAATTATTTTTAAAATCGTACTTAATAAAAGCCGGAACGAGAAATGTGCTGGTTACCTGAGTGTACTTTCCCTCATATTCAGGAAAAGTTGTAGCCCCAAGAAAACTTATATCACCGGGAGTAAGGTTTGCAACCCCGAGATTAGATTTCACCAAAGTACCGGTATAAAATCGCCATTGGTTTTTCAGTAAAAAATCGAAGTAAAAACCCAGGTTAAAATAATGGGTGTAAGCGTCGGTTTCCATCCCCGAAATGTTTGTCCAGTTCATTCTGCCTTCAAGTCCGAATTTCAATTTATCGGAATTGAGTTTATCTCCAGAAAGGAGGGAAATCAATACCTGAGATTGGGCAAAAAATCCGGTTAATAAAAAGACAAAAAGAAGATAAAACAATATCATATATTTCTAATTCAGCTTATCAATAAAGGTAAACAAATATAGAACTAACCCAAACCGCTAAAATACTTAAATCTCATTAAAATATCGATTGCAGAAATGTACTTTGCAAAGCAAAGTTTATCAAAAAAACACATTATATTAATCATTTTCGGCAGTATTAATAGTTTATTTTTTGAATTTATACTTCTCCTTAAAGAACACAGAAATGGCAAGTTGGAAATGATTGTTAAAATGGATTTCGAAGACCTTTCACCGGCTGGTTTTGGAACTTGCCACGGTTGTAAACATTTACAGTGGAAATCATAATTATTATAGTGGAAAAACCTTGAGTCAGGAACCCATCGGTTCGGTTCAGAGTCTTGGAATTTACAATTTCTAAAAAGGAATATAGACAGCTTTTTATGCTACCTACTACTGGGGAGGAAGACCACAATCGATGGAGTTCAGAGCAACAGCATGCAGGAGAACTCGCGAATCGGTTTAACTGTTGCACTCCCTGTGAACCTTCATCACTCCCTCAAACTAAACTTAAGTACCGGAACTTCAACACGCACCGGAACAGATTTCGATTCTGTGATATTGGCCTGGCAATACCGATGGGTTGGAGGCATTCCGGCTAAAAGTAAACTCAAGTAAGCTTTTTATCAATTAAAGACCACCATTTCAAAATCCCCGCGTCCATATAAATTTCCTTAATTTTAAGTATTTTCTCAGATATTCAAATAACTAATTTCAATCCATTAATATTGAAACCTTTTAAAAAATTTATATGTAACAAAATGAGCATATTAAATGATTTTATTGTTCCTTCGCAAATCTGCTAAAAGCAAAAAGTAGAGAAAATAATAACTAAATTGAAATGAAAA
>JBBIPU010000166.1:5487-7776 GCA_037442685.1 Draconibacterium sp.
GAACAATCGGGGATTGATCCGCTGAACCAAACCAAGGTAGAGGCAGCGCCGCAGGAAACAGGTCCTACGGGTGGTGCAGTTGTTGGCGCAGCTAAAGGTGCCGCAGCGAGTACCGCTATTGGAGTCTTATTGCGATTCAATAGGTAAACTCGAAGCTGTGGCCAACTGGAAATGGAATGTTGAAAACCTGTATAAAAAAACCATTACAATCGTTCAAGGTTTGTGGCAGCAACGATTAAAATGGCGACAACCAGGGCGAATGGGTTGGCAACTGGGCCGAAGTTGCAATAGATTTTAAAGACAGCATCGGATCGGTTACTATCAGGACCAGCGCAAATTACCTTATTGAAAATGGGAAAATTAAAAGTAGTATAACATTTTATAATGAAGCGGATGTTTTAAAACAACTGGGTATGATATTTGTCTATCCGGGATTTCATGAATAAATCAATTAATTATTTAAATAAAGAAGTATGAAAAAGATTTTTACAATTATTTGCCTTTTTGTTGTTATTACAACTGTTAAAGCACAGGAAAACAAATTTTCGATCAATGGCGGCTACGTTTTTTCTAATATAGAAGACACGGATGCTGATGCAAAAGGCTGGCGGATCAATGGCCTTTATGAGTTTAATCCGAGTGAGAGTAGCCTTTCGCATGGTTTTGCCGTTGGTTATATGACTACCACTGCAGATTACACATCCCAAACCGAATCTTCCAGTTACGACATTAATTCATGGCCTATTTATTACGCTCCAAAATTTACTGTAGGAAAAGGTGCCCTGAAAGGTTTTGTTAAAGGTGCATTGGGAACACATATTACAACATTTAAACGTACAGGTTCCCTTACTGAAATTAAATCAACAGATATGGGTTTTTATGGTGGTGCCGGACTTGGAGGAACACTAAATATTAACGAAAAAGTTTTTTTACAAGCTGAATATGAATGGGCATATATGAGTAATTCTTATTATGTGGATGGATTTGTAAATTCAATCACTGCCGGACTTGGATTTAAGTTCTGATATTTTTGGACTGCTAATGAATAGTTTGTGCTATTTCTATAGTTACAGCTATAATTAGCAGCCATTTAATTTTGATAAATTATTGAACCATTTTCTGTTGGATATTTTTTGACCTGCTATTAAACAGGATTGGGGAATTTTGATTTTCGAATTAAACTGACCATCGCGCTACCAATTAATATGATCCAATGAACGGAATTAAATACATCTTTTTCTTTCTTTTTGTTACCGGATATCTATTGGGTTGGTCGCAGAAAAGTGATAAGAAGGTAAGTTTTCGTGACAGTACCGACCACGCGTACGACATCAGTGACTTCTTGCTTAACAAAAAGGGATTTTTATTTGTCCCCTCAGTAATAACAGAACCTGCTGTTGGGTATGGTGGTGCAGCAGCAGCTATCTACTTTCATTCTTCGTATGCCAATAAAAAGTCTCCACCCAGTATGTCCGGCGTTTTTGGCATGGGGACAGAAAACGGAACCTGGGGAGCCGGTATTTTTCATATCGGATATTGGAAAAAGGACAGGATAAGGTATGCGGGTGCAGTTGCCAGGATGAACATCAATGTAGGATTTTATGGCACCGGAAACCTCGGTCTCGTTGATCTCGAATCGGTTGAACTCAATATGGATTCATGGCTGATCGCTCAGCAACTGAAATTCAGGATCGGAGAGACCTCGTTTTTTTCGGGAGGCAGATATATTTACTTCAACACCAATAATACCTACGATATTCCGGATGAAAATTCCGGGGTAACTGACCCAAGTTCAGAGTCTGTGCTCAGCGAAGCAACCTTAATGCTAAACTATGATTCACGTAACAATATATTTTCGCCCGGAAAGGGATTTCTTCTTGAACTCGCCGGAACTTACAGTGATACCTGGATGGGAAGTGATGGTTTATACGGAAGGATTAATACCAGAATAATTGGATACTTGCCTGCATCATCAAAGCTAATGATGGGTGTACGCAATGAAAACACCTTCTCGCTGGGTGATATACCACTTTATGCCCGCCCTATTGTAATGTTACGAGGTGCCCCATTGATGAAATACCAGAATAACCACACTACAGTTACAGAAATAGAAGCAAACTGGAATGTTTATAACCGGTGGAATATTGTAGGTTTTACCGGAATTGGCAATGCTTTTGAATCATTTGATGAATTCAGTAATGGAAAAAGTGTTGCCAGCATTGGGACAGGTTTCAGGTACCTGATTGCCCGTAAATTTGGTATGCAAATGGGGATGGATTTTGCGAAAAG
>JBBIPU010000167.1:0-7764 GCA_037442685.1 Draconibacterium sp.
TTGCAATTGGAAGTTTGATCGGAATGTCGGTTGAAGATACAATTGCTCAAACCACACAAAATGTTTCGCGGGCATCGAGTCCTTCCGACTTGAAAATAACCGACATGCGTTATGCCCTTACAACAGTTCTTGGTCAAACTGCCATTATCCGTATCGATACAAACCAGGGAATTTACGGTTTGGGTGAAGTAAGGGATGGCGCCGATGTTCGATACGCTTTAATGTTGAAAAGTCGGATTTTGGGACTGAACCCATGCAGCGTGGAGATGATTTTTAAAATTATCAAACAGTTTGGAAATCACGGACGGCAGGGTGGTGGTGTTTGTGCTGTGGAGATGGCACTTTGGGATATTGTTGGAAAAGCTTTTGGTGTGCCGGCATACCAATTGTTAGGCGGTAAATATCGCGACATTATCAGGTTGTATGCCGATACACCTGAAGGAAAATCGCACGATGACCAGGTGGAGAAAATAAGGTATCGCATTGAGGAGCAGGGATACACGTGGCTAAAAATGGATCTTTCAATCAATGAATTAAAAGATATTCCGGGAGCGTTGGTAAATCATGAATTTTGGGATGGAGCCTCGGGACAATATGATTTGCGGCAATATATGGGATATGGGAACACAAAACACCCGTTCACACAAATACAAATTACAGATAAAGGTCTGGAGGAAATGGTTAAAATGGTTGAACATACCCGCGAACATATTGGTTGGGACATTCCAATCTGTACCGACCATTACGGGCATTTCGATTTAAATAATGGCATCCGGCTTGGCAAGGCAATTGAGAAATACCGAATGGCCTGGATGGAAGATATTGTTTCGTGGGAATATACCGACCAGTGGAAAACATTGTCTGATGCGTTGGAAACTCCAATGTTAACAGGCGAAGATATTTATCTTCTTGGTGGTTTTAAACCCTTAATCGATATTCATGCTGTTGATATCGTTCATCCCGATTTAGCCACATCCGGCGGATTACTTGAAACCAAAAGAATTGGTGATTATGCCGAAGAACATGGTGTTGCAATGGCGATGCACCAGGCAGGAACACCGGTTTCGTTTATGGCCAATGTGCATTGTGCTGCTGCCACTCAAAACTTCCTGGCGTTGGAACACCATTCGGTTGATTTGCCGTGGTGGGAAAGCCTCGTGAAAATGACAGACGGCAATCCAATTATTAAAAAAGGTTTTGCGCCTGTTCCCAACTCGCCCGGTTTAGGAATTGAATTGAATGAAAATGTTGTAAAAGAACATTTGCACGCAAAAGATAAAAGCTTTTTTGCTCCAACCGACGAATGGAACGAAAAGCGTTCGCACGACAGGACCTGGAGCTAATTTTAAAATCTTATAAGTAACAAAAAGGCTGTCGGTTTTAGTAATAAAACCAACAGCCTTTATTGAAAATCAAAAAGGTATAATCAAATTTTAAACAAACTTGTATTCAGGTAATAATCCTTCTCTTTATGAAAAAAATAAACGTCTATCGGGTGGCACTTGCATTTGCAATCTTATTCCTGTTAATTTCGCTTGTCCTTATTTTCACTGGAAATATTGCGGGTTCCGGTCCTTTTTTCATCGCATTTTTTATATCACTAGCAATTACGGTTCGTGGTTTCGAATCATTGAAAGGACTTTCGTTTACCATCTGGATTTTTACTGCTGTAACGGCGTCAATGTTTTATCCACAGTACTTTACATCCGTTGGTAGTTTTCAGTTTAAAACTTTGATTGTGCCTCTATTACAGATTATCATGTTTGGAATGGGTTCTCAAATGAGCCTCGACGATTTTACAGGGGTGATAAAAATGCCAAAAGGTGTAATTATCGGAGTTGGCTCACATTACATAATTATGCCTTTGGTGGCATTTTTTATTTCACGTATTTTCAATTTTCCTCCCGAAATTGCTGCCGGAATTATTTTAATTGGTTGTGTCCCAAGCGGATTGGCCTCCAACGTAATGTCGTACATTGCCCATGCGAACCTGGTTTTGGCTGTAACTATCGGTGCGATTTCAACATTGATTTCTCCATTCGTTACCCCTTTTTTAATGAAAATGCTTGGCGGACAATATATTGATGTTAATTTCTGGAGCATGATGCTCGATATACTGAATATGATAATTCTTCCGATAGTTGCAGGATTCATCTTTAATTTATTCAATGAAGGAAAGGAAAAACTGAAATCAAAATTGATGCAGTTGACGGTTTTTCTTATTATAATTCTGCTTACCGATTTGGTTTACATGAAAGCAAAAGATGCCGATTTTAACGGATTTTTAGTTGCTTTTGCCAAATCGCTGTCATGGTTTTATTTTCTTCCGATGATTGGAGCTGTTATACTTCGCCATTTTCTGAAAGGCGATAAAAAGCTGATGAGCAAAATCCTGTCACTTTTATCAATGGTTGGCATTGCAGTCATCATTTCAATTATCACTGCCACCGGTCGCGATAGTTTGCTAAAAGTGGGTGCCTTACTGATTGTAACCAGTCTTTTGCATAATCTGGCCGGCTATTCTTTGGGATACGGTGTTTCATGGATATTCGGAATGCCTGAAAAAGACCGCAGGACGGTTGCTTTTGAAGTTGGAATGCAAAACGGAGGACTGGCATCGGGACTGGCACTTCAAATGGGAAAAATCGCAACTGTTGGACTTGCACCGGCCATTTTTGGGCCGCTAATGAATGTTACCGGTTCGGCTTTGGCGAGCTGGTGGCGAAGCAAACCGCCAGAAGAATAATCTGAAAAGAGCATTTTCCTTAGAAATTATAATTATTGCTGTTTTAATTATTATTTTGAACTACAATCCCGAAACCATGAATGTAAACCGGTTGAATTTCAGGGAATTTAATATGCAAATCAAGTATAGATTTTAAAATTTTTTTGCCCTTTTATCGAATAGGAAAGGTACTGTGCTGATAACTTTACATCCTTGAATATCAGGGTGAAGTGGATTTAAAATGATATTGAATTCGTCAGGAATTATAACGGATGGAACTTTGAGTGCAAAGTGTTCTTTTTTTTGCAAAAATAATGTTCCAAAGTTGACTGTTTCACTTGCAAAAGGAAAGTTATCCCAACCTTCCACCAAAACATTTTTGGGGACGGATTGAATTTCTATACCGTCTGGAATTTCAATTTTTACAAGTAGCAGATTGTTTTGGATATTTTCGAAACTTGCCACATGGACAATCTTTTCCCACGCTGCCAGAGATGCGTGTTCCGATGTGTAAATAACCGGAAATCCTTTCTTGTGCCATCTGCCGGGACCATACAAGCCACCCATTCCATCAAGGGCAGCATGTTCTTTTTTTGTGATCCTGTAAACAAACATCAGGCAGAAAATCCGTATTCAATGGCGTTTAATTCATCCATTACCATTTGAATTCCTAAAAATGTGTCAAGGTAAGAAACCGGCTTTTTCCCTCCCATGGCATAATTTTCTGAATTCAGCCAATTTCTGAATTTGTCCTGATTTCCAAAAATACCAAAACCCAAATTAAATAGTCGGGCTATGTACAATGCCCTTTCTGAAGGACCCGGAGCAATAAGCTGGGACGGCTCTTTCTCCTGTATTGAACGGGTCGAAATCCGTAAATACGAACTAAGTTCAGTTAAGGTTAATCCTGATTCACTGGCAATTGACAAAAGTTTCGATTTTTGAATTCCTTTTTTTGCCCCAATTAAAAAATCTTTTTCCGAAATTTCAAGTGCACTCATAATTAAAACGAATTTATTCGCACAAATATACGAATAATTTCTGTTGTTTGTTTTTATTGAGGGAAATATTAATGTTTGAAATGAATCAAACTAATATCTTCAATCGATTCATATTTTCTCCAAACTACCAATTAGTTCGTAAGCAATTTTTGTGCTTTCAATTCGCATCATGCTTTCTTCGGCACTTCCATAACTAAGCAGGTTGATGCTTCCATACCAGACAATTTTTTGATCGAAAATGGCAAATTTCTGATGAATGTTCGATTTGAGAATGATATGTATTCCGGCGGTTTTTAATAGTTCAACAGCTTCGTTCCAGGAAGACAAATCTTTATTAGTGAAATCACTGGCCGGACGAGTGACAACTGTAATATGTACTTTACGGGCAAAGGTAATTTCCAATTCCTGCACCATTTGATGTGTGCGCCTTTTGGTAACAAATGGACTTACAATCAATATTTCACTGCTGGCATTCAGTATATCATTTGAAAATACAGGGAGGAAATTACTTTTGTCAAAAATGATATCCACATTTCCATTTTCAATCGATGGCTTCCGGTTTGCGAAACTTTCTCCTTTTGCCTTATAACCAATTGATGCATAGCCTGAAAGTCGCTTGTTATACATCTTCTCAAATACCTGAACGTGAATATCTGCATAATCGTAAATCAGTACCTCATTTTTTCCTGTAAATAACCGGTGAAGTCTGCCTGCATATTGCTGCAAGGTACCTTTCCATGATATGGGCATCGCCAAAAACAATGTGTCGAGTCGGGGTTCATCAAAACCTTCGCCGATGAATCTGCCGGTAGCCACCAAAATAATTGGTTTGTCGGTTGGCGCCGTTGTAATTTTTTCAAGAGTTTCTCTGGTTTCTTTTATCCCCATTCCTCCGGTTACCGAAATTATATCTGGAATTGTTTTCCCTATTTCTGCTGACAATATTTTTACATGTTCAACCCTTTCTGTTAAAACAAGGCAGTTTCTTCCGTTTTTATGACATTCAATCACATCGTCAATAATTTGTTGATTCCGTGTTTCATTTGTCACAACGGCGGCATATAGTTCGTTAATTGTCCAGTCCTTTTCTGTTTTTTCAGTTAAATTATGAATTCTGAAACTTGTGAAGCGGGGAATTATATAATGCTCAAACGGCCTTTTGTCTGCCTGTTTTTTTGCATCGTCCCGAAATCTAACCGGGCCGCAGTGCATGAATATGATAGGGTGATGACCATCTTTGCGCTCAGGAGTAGCACTCAACCCGTAAACAAATTCTGCATTTACATTTTTTAAAATCATTTCGAAACTGAAGGCCGGAACATGGTGACATTCATCTACAATCACCATCCCGTAATCTTTTACAAATTCCTTTGTTTCGCCCGCACGGGTTAACGATTGCATGATTGCAATATCGATTATTCCTGTTCGGTTGTGTTTTCCATCACCTATTTGTCCTATAATATTTTTGTGATTTTTGTTGGAATGTTCTTCAGGTTCTACGGTTTCATTAATTTTCAGAAATTCAGCGAGTTTTTCTTTCCATTGGTTAACCAAACTAACTTTGTTCACCAAAATCAAAGTATTTACTTTTCTTTCAGCAATAATTTTGATTGCTGCAACAGTTTTGCCGAATGCTGTGGTTCCGCAAAGTACTCCATTATTGTGGGCAAGTAATTCACCAACAGCTACAGGTTGATCATCGCGGAGGATTCCTTTAAAACTTACGTCAATTTTCCGACCTGCATTTGTTTTGCAAACCCAGTTTGTTTTTACATTTATTTCTTTCAGTAAATCTTTCAACTCAGTTTCACATCCTCGTGGTAAACACAAATAGTCATCAGTTTCATCGGCACATGAAATTATTCTTGGTTTGTTAAAAGTTGAAAGCCGCATGGCTTGTGCTTTGTAAAATTCAGGATTTTTAAAGGCCGCCAAACGTTTTATTCGGTTTAATGCTTTTTGAGAAATACCTGCTTTTGGAATGAAAAGCATACTGGATTTTACAATTTCAATGGCATCAGGGAAGTCCTTGTTTTGTAAAACAACTTTGCTCGTTTCCCAGGGTTTCGAAATTTCTTCGGCATCTACTTTTAATGTGCCGAGTTCGTTTCCCTTGCATAACGTTGCAATTAAGGTTTCAATATTATCTTCTGTTAATTTTCTGATGGAAGATAGAAAAGCCCATTGATCCACATAAGGTTGGAAATCATCATCAATGAAAATGCTGTTATTGTTTTCTCTTATAGCCTTTTGCAAAGGAAGGGCAATTAAATTGCCAAAACCTCCTTTTGGCATTGTATCCTGATTTGGGAATAACCTGTCATAGGACTTAAATGTGATTTCATGGCGCTGGTTCATTGCAAAAGTCAGAATAGCGCTTCCAAATTTGCGAGCCAACGAAGCTTGAACTGGTTGATCGAAAAAAAACCAGGCATGAACACCATTCCCTGATCGGGAGCGTTCAATGGCCACTGGAATATCAAATTGGTTACAAACTTTTCGGAGTGCAGAAATATCTTTTTTCCAACCCTCGTCATCAAAGTCAATGGCTAAAAACCAACAGGTTTCATCCGTAAGCAGGGGATAAACACCGGCAATCATAATACCTCGCAGATGGTTTTCAATAACCTGTTTGTCTAATGCCAAATAATCTTTGTGATTGCATACCGAACACTTAATTTTTGGTTTCAGACAGATACCCGGAGTCCATTCGTAGGCACAAGCCGGAGAATATCCTGAAGTTTGTAGTTTTTTATTTTCCCATCGTTTAGCATAAACATCCTCACGACCTTTGAAAAGTGACATGAAAAGTTCAATTTTCTCAGCAGATGATGAATATTTATTTATGGTTATTAATCCATCAATATTACGAACTACTGGTTCTTCATTGATATTAAATGATTGTTGTTCTATTTGCAAAGAATTATCATTAATTTCAAGTAACCCTTTATTATGCTCAGACTTTAACCATGCTATGGTTTTTCTAAGCATTTGGTTTTCTTCTTCCAGCAGCAAATATTTGTTCAACAATTCATCGAAATCCATATTCTAATCTAAAAATATATCATTGCTAATGGGATAAATATATCATTACTAATGGGATAAATAATCCATCACTAATGAAATAATACATCTCGATTAAAGAATACTTCGTTGTTATTTAATATTTTCAAGAAGGAATTCCAAAATTTCAGTCTCTTTTGTAATTTCTTTAGCTTTTTCTCCCAATGCATTAACCGGATTTATAATTTTTATCGAATTTGCCGGAAGCAGTGATATCAAATCCATAAAATCATAATAGGTCAAACTTCCGGGAGCCACTCCATAAGCCAGTTTTGGAGAATAGTATTCGGTTTGAATAAGGCTCTGATTTGATTCCAGCGGATTCAGAAGTACATTTTTTCTGAATGAATTCTTCAAGACAGAAAAATGTAAAAACGGCGAACTCATAATTCCTTCAGAAAAAGCATCTGTCACAGTTCCGGGGAAATCTTTTTGAATAAACTGAACCAGCAGATCAAGCGCTTCAGCCTGAATTCCGGCGATACTTTTCCCAACCAGGTTTGCACCGAAAGTGTAATTAAACGGCACTTTTCGCACAAATCCATCGCCTTTAAATTCAGTGTCAGAAAGTTCGCCAACGCTAGGTAAATCTGCTGCAATTACCATGTACCCGGCATTCAAGAATTCAGCTAATAACGGAGAATCCAAAATTTTCTCTTTTCCCTCTTCCGGCAGCCAGACAAGGTTTTTTACAGGTTTTGAATTGGGTTTCGAAATTATGTAAACTGGTAGAGCATAATCTTTTTTGTTGTTTTCGAGAAAGTACTTTTTAACCTCAAAATTTTCTGAAACTATTTTACCTGTAAAAACTGCCGCAGTTAAAGTTCGTTTAAATTCAATCCCAGCAATATCTGCAAGTTTCTCTTTCAGTTCGTTTTGGGCAACTTTTTCTTCTTTAAAATATTTCAGATTCAGGCTGAAAACTGTTTCACCTTTCAGCGAAGTGCCAACTTGTCCCGTAGGCGTACACCAGAG
>JBBIPU010000168.1:0-7743 GCA_037442685.1 Draconibacterium sp.
ACTCATTCTTCCACAAAATACCTCAACTGATCGAGCATGATTGGAACATCATCTTTTTCAACACCTTGTTTTAAAAGGTGGTGTAAATCCTCATCAAAAATTTCAAAAAATTCTCTTTCAGTAAAATTGTTCTTCGAAATCGACATTTTGTAAAACTCAAGCGCTGCCTTTCGGTTGCCCATGCTCCACTGTACATGCCCCATGTTCATAAAATCGTGTTTCACAGGCTCATCGTCGATCAGTTGCTGAAAATACCGGGCAGCCTGTTCTTTTTTACCTGTTACAAACGAACACCAACCCAGCGGGCGCCACACTTTTTTATTTCCCGGAGCAAGATATTCCACCTTAAAATAATATTTCAGGGCTTCTTCAAACTGTCCGAGTTCGAGATAACAATGACCAATATTCAGCTCTGTATTCAAATCCGTTTCGTCTAATTTTTCCACTTCCAGGAAATATTCAAGCGCTTTTTCCGGCTTTTTAAGGTTCCGGTAACAAAGTGCCATTTTCTTCAGGTTCCAGATCTGATTTTGTCCGAACAATTCAGCTTTCTGATATGATTCCAGCGCCTTTTCGTAATTCCCCTGTTTCTGAAAACAAAATCCCAGTTTCTGATACAATTCACCATTTTTTTCCTCTTCAAGCAGCATCCCGAATATCTCCGCAGCTTCCTCAAAATAGTTCTTGTTAAAATAATATTCACCTATATTCCGGAGAACTTTTAAATCTTCCCTTAAAATGCCGCCGACAGAAAACTTATTGTAAAAATCGAACTTCCATTTAAAAATATCCTCAAAGTCGTTTCTTCTCGGATGAAGTTTATAAAACCTGTAAAGATCCTGGATGTATTGATTCGAGACAAAACCTGCCTTTCTGCCCGGATTAGTGAGTTCCTCATCTTTTTGCATTTCGTTAAACTGGGACATTTCCGCATTCATGCCCTGTGCCATAAATTCACGGTTTTCCTTTGGCAGATTATTCAGACTGAAACAAAACGAGTATTTATCTGAATTGCAAAGAATCGGGGCATTATTAATGGCATCCATAAACCAGCGGTAAGTTTCGTCGTTGCTTTCGACGAGGTGCGAAATCTGCGGATTTTCGAGGAAAAAAGGCGCAAACCAATTGGTAAATTCGCTGAAAAACGGGTACATTTTTAACATTGAGAAAGACCCCATGAAAACATCGGCGCCTTCCATCTGTAATTCAGAAAATTCCTCCATTTTGTCCATCAATCCCGGTGAGTCTTTAAAAATTTCAGACCATTCGGGATTTTTATCGTCACCTGAACCCTCTCCCATCAATCCTTCGAGATTGATTTTATCTTTCAGGGTAGGACTAATTTTTATCATCTCAGGAATGATTTCATCCCTGATCTTTTGCTGAATTTTCTCGGTTTCCCTGCTGCGGATCAACTGAATAATGACACGTTCGAGATTTTGCTTAAAATCCGGATCTTCGTTTAACATTTGCAAACGGCTGGTAACCGACGGGAAATATGGCATCCGCGAATCATATCGGAAAAGGTTGATCAGCAAACCTACAAGCGCTCGTTGCGACAAATCGGCATTTTGCTGATTGTAAACATCAAAAAGGCAATTAAACTTCTTCTCGTCGAAGTACCTTTGCAGACTTAAAACTATTGCAGATACAATGAACGATTTGTACGGCCAGGAAATGATTTCGCTGCTGAAAAACCCGGTCAGAAAACCATTTTCCTCATCCGAAAACTTATCTTTTAACCAAAGATGATTGAAAAGCAAAATCATCTTTTGCTGATGGCTTCTTGCGTCTTCCCTTTTATTATCAGTCTTTATATCAGTATTATCAACAAGAGAAATGAGCTCTTCCTGCAAATAAAAGTCTTCAAGTTCATGGAGATAATTTTTAAAATCGGGCACAACCTGGTACTGTGCCGATCTTTTTCTTTCATATTCAATCGATGAAGATATTTTTAATCTTGCAGCTTCATTAACCGAATCAGCCAGTTCATAAACCGAAATAATCAGTTTCCTGTAAATCCTCTGCCGCTCAGGGTCCTGGATGCCTTCTACAGTGTATTGCAACATGTAATGATAAGTCTGTTCGAGGTTTCGCCATTCATCGCGGTATAATTCAAGCCCGTTTTCGCCAATCATTTTTTCAAGCAGATCGAAAGCAGGTTTCAGTTTCCGGTCAGCCAGATTGTGGCAAACTTCATCGTATATTATTCTGAGTTCCCTATCTGTCATTTTCTTTCACTTCATTCAAATTTATGATGAACATAAACCAAGCAAAAAACCTTCCAAAATTCAAACTATTATTCTCCTTTGACAATCAACTACTTAAGACTGACAAACATCTCTTTACCAGAAAAGGCACTGAAATTAACAGCGGAATCTTACTCAAAACAAAGTTTAAAATTCTCAAAACCTGAAAAATATCCGACTCAGGCTTTTGGTCTTTTGTATCCTTGTCTGTAAGGACGTTCCAGCAGTTCCGATGCTTTCATATTATCTGTCACAGCCAGCTTTTCAGTATCCCAGTTTACCTTGCTGCCTGTATAATACGAAATCATTGCAAGCTGAACAGTGGCAGTTGATCTAAAAGCATCGTCAACAGTACAGCTGATCAGATCTTTGTTTCTGGCTTTTACCGCATTCAGGAAAGCTGCAACATGATCCTCCTGCATGGTTTCGGTCGGAATTTCCATTTCTTCCTGTTTCTGGTTCCTGCCTGCAGGCATCAGTACCAGCCTGTAATCCGACGCAAACAATGTACCTTTTTCACCATAAAAGAAAATTCCGTTGTTAAACTGCGTGTTTAAATCACCTGTTCCCCACAAACGGTGTTGCCAGATTACCGGGCACCGATCAAAATTCAAGGTTGAATGAAGTGTATCGGGGGTGGTGATTTTCCCTTCCAGAGTAACGAGACCGCCGGTTGTATTAAAACCCGATGGCATTCCGAAATCCATAATTTTACGGATGATGTCGATGTGATGAATCCCCCAGTCAACAAGGTGTCCATTACCATATTCCTTTTCCAGCCGCCAGGCTTTGTGGCCAATGTTTGGCCGGTATTCCAGTTTTGGCGCCGGTCCGCACCATGTATCCCAGTCAAGCGATGCCGGCGGAGCCTGAATTGTTGTGTCGGCCAGAACCGGATTGTAATGAATCTGAGCGCCGATTTCATAAACTTTGCCAATCGTATCAGACTGAATTAATTCCTTTGCTTTTTTAAATGCTTTACTTTGTCTTCGCTGGAAACCAATCTGAACGATATTGCCTGCCTTTTTGGCTGCTGCAACCATGGCTTTTCCTTCCTCAACATCGTATGCAAGTGGTTTTTCGCAATAAATATCCAATCCTTTTTCACACGCCGCAATAAACTGCAAAGCATGCCAGTGTGGCGGGGTTCCGATGAAAACAGCCTGCAAGCCTTTTACGTCGAGCAGTTCGTTAAAATCTTTAAATCCGGCAGGACGTTTCCCCTGTAATTTTTCAATTTCATCTATGCTCGTTTTCAGGTGATCGGAATCGACATCGCAAACTGCAATTACTTCCACTTCCCCGATTTTCAGGGCCGCTGTGGTTATTACCATTCCATACCATCCTGCCCCGATCAAACCGATTTTCAGCTTTTCATTCTGTGCAAACGAAGGAAAATTGATTGCTGTGATCAAACCTGCTGTTGTTATGGAAGTTCTCCTGATAAAATGTCTTCTGTTCATAATTTTTTGGTTTAGTTTCAAAAGCTAAACTTACTAAAAAATAGTTTCCTGTAAATCAAAAAAACTGTGTTTCTGTCTCTTTTCAGAATTAATAAAAACCCTCTTTTTAGCAGATTTTGATATATTTGCTTTGGTTTATTACATAAATTCAAATCTAAATCCGGTCAATCATGAAACAAAATCTTTCTTACTTTTCTGTTGTACTCCTTTTAATTTTCTTTTTCGATTCAAAGGCAGAAGTAAAACTTCCGGCAATATTCGGGGACAATATGGTTTTACAACAACAGACCGATGCTGCAATCTGGGGCACAGCCGCTGCCGATAAAACGGTCAGGGTCACCACTTCGTGGGATAAAAAAAGCTACTCAACAAAATCAGATTCAGAAGGGAACTGGAAACTGAAAGTTAAAACACCCGCAGCGGGAGGACCATTTTCGATTTCCATTTCAGACGGAAAAAATCTTGAACTGAATAACATTTTGATTGGCGAAGTCTGGATTTGCTCTGGACAGTCGAACATGCAAATGACAATGAGTGGTTACCTCAATCAGCCTGTAACCGGGGCAATCGAGGAAATTGCATCTTCACGAAATGAGAAAATCAGGCTGTTTACAGTTGAAAGAAATAAAAGTCTGACAGAATTAAAGGATTTCAAAGGAGAGTGGTTTGAATGTAATCCGGCCAGTGTGGCCGATTTCAGTGCAGCGGCTTATTATTTTGGCAAAATGATACAACATGCCCTGAATGTACCGGTGGGCCTTATTTGTTCGTCGTGGGGAGGTACCCGGATTGAACCCTGGATGAGTGAAAATGGAGTTAAGAATTTTGAATGGGTGAATTCGCCAGATAAAAATTTTACCGGTGAGTTTAACCAGCAGATCCCGACCGTTTTGTTCAATGCAATGATCGCACCGATGGCCGGATATGCTGTTAAAGGCGCCATCTGGTACCAGGGAGAGGCTAACCGGAATGAGCCTGCGGAATATGCAAAATTGTTGCCCGGATTAGCCGAAAACTGGAAAACTGAATGGGAAGCACCCGAATTTCCTTTTTATTACGTTCAGATTGCTCCTTATAATTACGGTGGATCAGGATTAAATTCGGCTTACATACGCGAATCGATGTTAAAAGTATCTGACCAACCTGGATTAGGAATGGCTTGTGTGATGGATGCCGGCGAAGAAAACTGCATCCACCCTGCAAATAAAAAAGTGGCGGGTGAACGGCTTGCCTTCCTGGCGCTTGCAAAAACTTACGGATTAAAAGGCATTGAATATTCAGGTCCGGTTTTAAAAGAAATGAAAATTGAAGGCAGTGTTATTAAACTCACTTTCGACCATGCCAAAAACGGATTGACCACCTTCGGAAAGGAACTGACAAACTTTAAAATCGCCGGTGAAAATAAACGGTTTGTGCCAGCCAGCGCTTTCATTACTAACCAGGGAATAACTGTATTCTCACCCCAGGTGGAAAAACCGGTTGCCGTACGTTATGCATTCGACGATTTTCTGGTTGGTGAATTGTTTAACACCGAAGGGTTACCGGCATCTTCCTTCCGTACCGACGACTGGGAGATGAAGTAGTTCAGAGTTCAGAGTTGAAAGTTCGGAACCCGGAACTGGGAACTGGAAACCCTACTGTACCCCTTTCACATTCATTTTCAACGTGTAAACTCCTTTACGTGCGGTCACAAACAGAGTATCGCGTTTTTTACCCCCAAAACAAACATTGGCCGGCGCTTCAGGAAATTCAATTTCTTCAATCAGTTCGCCTTTTGGATTGTAAACCCATACCTTGCGGGAAGTCAGATAAACATTTCCTTCATCATCAATGGTCATTCCATCGCTGCCTTTGGGTGCAAAAAGAGTTTTATTTGCCAGTGTACCGTCAGGTTTGATATCATATTTCCAGGTGACATCAGCTTCAATATCTGCCACATACAACGTTTTCCCGTCAGGTGTGCCAATAATTCCGTTAGGTGTTTTTAAATCATCAACCACACGTTTGATTTCGCCGTCGGGAGCCAGATAATAAACACCCCGCACATCCTGAATTTCTTTGTGTCCTTCAGGCCACCAGGGACGATGATAATACGGGTCGGTGAACCAGATTCCGCCATTCGGGGAAACCCAGAGATCATTCGGGCCGTTCAGATGTTTGCCATTAAAACCTTCGTGCATTGGAACAAGCTTTTTATTTTCATCGAAATAACCAATCTGGTTTTTTTCATCGGCACAGGTAACAAGCCTTCCGCGGCTGTTAAAATACATTCCGTTCGAACGGCCTGTCCCTTCCAGCCAGAGCGAGATTCCCTTCTTTTCATCCCAGACATAAATGCGGTCGTTGGGCTGATCGGTGAAATACACTTTACCATCGGGCGCAACCGCCGGGCCTTCTGTGAAAGAGTAACCGCTTCCTGCCTGCACAATTTTGGCGTCTTTGGCAACAAGGTCAGTTTTATAGGTCTGAGCAGTAACATGAACTGCAAAAATTGTCAATGCAAGAAAAATCATTTTTTTCATTTTCCAATTGGTTTACGTTTTGTAAAAATAGGAAATCCGTTTGATAAAAATTAAGTGCAACAATGTTTTATCAGGTGAAGTGATTTTTCGCAATATTATTTTTCCACAAACTTCAGACTTTTATTTCAAATATGCAGAGTCTAATTTGCCTGTTGTTTTCTATTTTTATGATTAAACCAATTACTATGAAACGACCATTTGAAACCTGGATTTTAATCGTTCTGCTGGCATTTCTCGCAATTAACGCGATATATGGCGGAATCAGCCTGATGCTGGCGCCTGATGGTTCGCTACTGGGGATGCAACCGGGTTGGCTCGATAAATCACCATTTAAGAACTACTTGATACCTGGATTCCTCCTTTTGCTGATGAACGGTGTTTTTCCGCTGTTGGCAGTTTTCGGTTTGATTACAAAAAACCAAAACAAATTATTAAACAAGCTGAATATTTACCCCGGAAAATACTGGGGCTGGACTTTTTCGGTGTACAGCGGAATCATCACCAACATCTGGATTATTGTTCAGCAACTGATTGCTGAATACTTTATCCTGCAAACTATTTTCTCAGCCGTTGGTCTGCTGATTCTTGTTGCTGCACTTTTACCTCGGGTGATGCGATTTTATAATATTGAAAATTGACGAAATGAATTGATAATCATATATAACGCGAAGAATGCAACAAAAACGAAAAGGGTGTAAACCTGTTGAAATACGCTAAATTGATTTGCATTTTTTGCGAAATACTCAGTGCATTTTGCATTAAAATTTTACAGAAACTTTGAATAAATAATTCAACACCTATTGAAAACAACAAAATAAGAATCGAATCTATGACAAGTTTTAAAAGCCGTTCAATTAACACAATGATCCGAAAAAGCTACCTGTTTCGCGGGAAACTGAAAAAGGAAACCTTCGATATGAACACTTCGGTTGCAAAATTCAGGGAGGATTGCGAGAAAGGAGCTGCCCGATATTCAAAAATGCCACCGGGTGTTACAGCAAAACCAGCCACCATCGAAGGTATAAAAGCAGAATTGCTGATTCCGGCGGGTGCCAATCCTGAAAAAATGATTTTTTATGTCCATGGAGGTGGTTATGTTTCAGGCTCGTGCAGCGACCACCGTAGTTTTGTCTCAAAATTTGCCGCGTTTACCGGCGCTACCAACCTGGTTTATGAATACAGACTCGCACCCGAGCACAAATACCCCGCAGCAGTGGAAGATTCGGTAAAAGTGTACAACTGGCTGCTCAATTCGGGCTACAAACCCGAAAATATCATCATTGCCGGTGAGTCGGCTGGTGGCGGACTCACACTGGCAATTTTGCTTTACCTGAAAGACAAAAACATTCCGCTGCCAAAAGCCGGGGTTGTCATTTCGCCGTGGACCGACCTTACCTGTTCCGGCGAATCGTACAAAACCAAAAACAAGGTTTCACCCGCGCCACTCAATTCCTGGCATGTGTTTGCCAAACATTATGCAGGAGAAACTCCGCTGATTAATCCTTACAT
>JBBIPU010000169.1:0-7634 GCA_037442685.1 Draconibacterium sp.
GATGTTCCGGTTCTGCGAATTCCTTCGTTGTGAAATAATCTCCTCCGAAAGTGAAAGCAGCTTATTTTCAAGCTGAAAGGTCAGTTCAATGATTTCTTTAGCTGTATTTTCAAATGGTTTCATAGGTTTAAATATAAAATTTATCTGCTTCTGATTATTAAAAAGCGGTTGAAAACCGCTTCACCCATTAACGCATTCATGCATTTATTGCCTCCCTTATCCTTACCAGTTTTTCCAGCAATCCTTCCAATAAATCGAGTCTCAGCATATTGTCCCCATCCGATTTTGCCACCGCCGGATTTGGATGTGTTTCGATAAAAATACCATCGACACCCACCGCAATTCCGGCGCGGGCAACGGTTTCTATCAGTTCAGGTTTGCCACCGGTTACACCAGTTGCCTGGTTAGGTTGCTGCAGTGAGTGGGTAATATCAAGGACAACCGGCACATCAAATTTTTGCATTTCAGGAATTCCACGGTAGTCGATTACCAAATCCTGGTATCCAAAAGTGGTTCCCCGTTCTGTTAGAATAATATTCGGGTTACCGCTTTCTCTCACTTTTGTAACTGCAAATTGCATGGCTTCCGCCGACAAAAACTGGCCCTTTTTGATGTTGACAACCTTTCCGGTTTCGGCTGCTGCCACCAAAATATCGGTCTGGCGACACAAAAATGCAGGAATCTGTAAAACATCAACAAACTCAGCAGCAATTCCTGCTTCATTGGCTGCATGAATGTCTGTAACAGTTGGAATATCAAAAGTTTTTCCAACCTTCTGCAGAATTTTTAAAGCTTTTTCGTCGCCAATCCCCGCAAACGAATCAAGGCGCGAACGATTGGCTTTCCGGTACGAACCTTTAAAAATGTACGGGATTTTCAGCCGGTCGGTGATTTTTACAATCTTTTCGGCAATTTCAAACGCCATTTCCTCGCCTTCAATGGCGCAGGGGCCTGCCATCAGAAAGAAGTTTCCCTCAGTTTTATGTTTCAGTTTTGATAGTTCTGGAATCATAGAGATTTGAAATTGATAAGAACAAGAATTCACAACTAAAATTACCTGCTAAAAATACCTTTTCTTTTTTACATTTCTTTCATTCGATTTTTATTAACTTCCTTCTTAAATCAGGGAAATACAAATTCAAAATCTTTAATTCAGTTTCAGGTATTAACAAATATTTGATATATTTCCATCAGGTTTTAAACCAATCTGAGGTAAAACATAAATAGGATTAGAATGAACGCAATGCCTTTTGTGATTGGTACGCTGGCTGTTCTGGCGCTGGCTTACCGGTTTTATTACAGTTTCATTGCTGCCAAAGTGCTGATGTTGAATGATACAGTCGAAGCTCCATCAATCCGGTTATTTGATAAACACAATTATTATCCGATGTCAAAATGGGTGGTTTTCGGACACCATTTTGCTGCCATTGCCGGGGCAGGTCCGCTTGTGGGTCCTGTGCTGGCTGCCCAGTTCGGATTTATGCCTGGTTTTGTCTGGATGCTGCTGGGTGCAGTGATTGCAGGGGCTGTGCACGATATGGTGATTTTAACAGCTTCGGTCAGACACGATGGAAAATCACTTGCTGAGATTGCCAAAACCGAAATAAGTAAGTTCAGCGGAACTATTACATCTGTTGCTGTTTTAATTATCCTGATCATTGCGCTTGCAGGACTGGGAGTTGTAGTTGTTAATGCACTTGCAGAAAGTTCGTGGGGCACTTTTACGATCGCGGCTACAATCCCGATTGCTGTTTTTATGGGATTCTGGATGTTTAAATTCAGAAAAGGAAAAACTGCTGAAGCAACAGTCATTGGCGTTATTTTACTCTCATTAGCGGTTATTTATGGCAAACATGTGCCTGGTTCGGTGCTTGAACCTTATTTTACTTTCGACAGAAAAACGCTGACCATCCTGCTTGCAGCCTATGGATTTTTTGCATCGGTTTTGCCGGTCTGGTTGTTGCTCTCCCCGCGTGATTATCTGAGTTCAATAATGAAACTGGGTGTAATCGCGATGCTTGCTGTTGGCGTTGTTGCCGTGAGTCCGGCCATTCACATGCCTTCCGTTATGCCGTTTGTCCATGGCGGTGGGCCTGTTATTCCGGGAACCTTGTTCCCTTATCTGTTCATTACCATTGCGTGCGGAGCCATTTCCGGGTTTCATGCACTGGTGAGTTCAGGAACAACACCAAAAATGATTATGAAGGAATCGCATATAAAACCTGTGGCAGTTGGGGCAATGCTCGCCGAATCGATGGTTAGTATTCTTGCATTGATTGCTGCTACCAGCCTCTTCCCGCTCGATTATTTCCAGATTAATGTTTCGCAGGAGAAATTTCAGCAGATTATGCCACAGCTTCAGGCAATGGGATTTACTGAAACTAACCTGCCGGAATTGTCTCGCGAAGTGGGGGAGATAATAGCCGGTCGCCCCGGTGGCGCTGTTTCGCTGGCTGTGGGAATGGCTCAGATTTTTTCTGCCATTCCGGGGCTTGCAAACCTCATGTCGTATTGGTATCATTTTGCCATTATGTTCGAAGCCCTTTTTATTCTGACAACTGTCGATGCGGGTACCCGGATTGCGCGTTTCATTATGCAGGAAGCGCTGGGCAAAATTTATGCCCCGTTTGCAAAAACACATTGGATACCAGGTAATTTGCTTACCAGTTTCGTTGTGGTTTTTGCCTGGGGATATTTTATTTACACAGGAAGTGTTTCAACAATCTGGCCGATGTTTGGTGTTGCCAACCAGTTGCTGGCGACACTGGCTCTTGCAGTCGGAACTTCATTTCTGATTAACAACGGAAAGAAAAAATATATCTGGATAACCCTGGTGCCGATGACTTTTGTGGGGATTACAACAATTACAGGCGGAGTGATGAATATGTTCAACATGTATATTCCGCAAATTATGGTGGAAAAAACAAGAATTCAGGGTTCGATCAATACTATCCTGACAGGTGTTATCCTGGTCTGCGTGGTTCTGATTATCATCGAAGCATCCAGAAAATGGATATCGCTGAATAAATAAAAGAAGCTGATAATTTACCATTTTTACCAGTTTTAATCTGAAATGAGAAAAATATTTTTAGTTATCGGTTTATTTTTAATTTGTAACTCCATTGAGGCACAATATAATAGTGTTTTAATAGAAGCTGAAAGCTTTAATAATAAAGGAGGCTGGGTGGTCGATCCGCAGTTTGTGGAACAAATGGGATCGCCCTATTTGCTGGCGCACGGACTGGGAGTTCCGGTAAAGGATGCAACAACATCACTTCAGATTCAAAAACCGGGAGTATATTTTGTGTGGGTCCGCACAAAAAACTGGGTGCCAGGAAAGTGGGATGCACCGGGAAGGTTTCTTGTTTTGGTTGATGGTAAAAAGCTGGAAAATGAACTCGGATTAAAACAGGGCTGGAATTGGGAATTTGCAGGAAAAATACAACTGTCGGAGGGTGAAAAAAAACTGGCACTCCACGACCTGACAGGTTTTGAAGGTCGGAGCGATGCAATTTACCTGACTACTTCTGAAAGCGAAAAACCGCCGGTTGAGATGGAAGCGCTGAAAAAATGGCGTTTGCGACAACTTTCTGAATCAGATATTCCTGAAAAAAACGAAAAATTCGATTTGGTGGTTGTTGGTGGCGGAATTGCAGGTTGTGCTGCGTCAATTGCTGCAGCCGAACAGGGAATGAATGTTGCCCTTATTCACGACCGCCCGGTTTTGGGAGGAAATGCCAGCGGCGAAATCCGTGTTCACACGCTTGGAATTTACGGTAAATTTGAACGTATCCTGAAAATGCTCGACACCGGACATTATCCGAATGGCTCGGCAGAAGCGCTCAGGGAAGATGAAAAGCGAATGGAAAATGTCAGAAAATACCATAATATCCATCTTTTTCTGAATTACAGGGCGTATACGGCTACTGCTGAAAACAACAAAATAACTTCTGTCGATGCACGGAACACTTCAACCGGCGAAGCGATCAGGTTTGCAGCCCCACTTTTTGTCGATTGTACCGGCGACGGATGGATAGGATACTGGGCGGGTGCGGAATACAATTATGGCCGCGAAGCTTCGTCGGAATACAACGAAAGCTGGGATGTACACGGACTTTTATGGAGCCCCGAAAAGCCTGACAATTTTGTTATGGGCTCTTCGGTTTTGTGGGGATCGGAAAATGCGGGCAAACCGGTTACTTTTCCCGAAGTGCCCTGGGCAATGGATGTAGCTGGCACTTATTCAGCCAAAAATGGTGAGTGGCAATGGGAATATTCTAACAACGAAATGAGCCAGATCGATGATGCGGAAACCATCCGCGACCACATGTTCCGTGCTATTTACGGTTCGTTTTACAATTACAAAAATCCTCCTGCTGTAAATCAAAATACTACGGATAAGGGAAAAATCGGAAGTATCGGTAATTCTGTTCAGAAACAAAAAGCCGACAGCCTGCAGTTAAAATGGGTTTCATATCTTTTGGGAAAACGAGAATCGCGGCGTTTGGTTGGCGATTATATTTTTACTTTCAACGATGCCCGCGACACAACAACCTTTGAAGATGCGGTGGTTTATGAGAAACGCGAAGTTGATGTTCACTACCAGATCAACCTTTTGAATGAGGAAGACCCTGATTTTATTTCGGAAGCGATGTTTTATAAAACCGGAACTTACGATATTCCTTACCGCAGTTTGTATTCAAAAAATATCAGTAACCTGTTTATGGCAGGGCGTAATTTCAGTTGCTCGCATATTGGTCTGGGAGGACCTCGCGTAATGAGAACGACCGGGCAAATGGGCGCTGCTGTGGGTTTGGCTGCGTCTGTATGTAAAAAATACAATGTCAGTCCGCGCGATGTTTATACATCACATCTTCAGGAATATCTGGAACTGATTGAAAAACAGAAATAAAACGGATGAATTTTGCGGTTACAACCCTGATGTTTGTTTTTTTTCATACAGGATTTAAAACTCCTGTTTTATTTCAGAATAACGTCAGAAAAGAATGTCGTTTTGCATTTAATTTTACAACAGACGAAAATGATTCCCGGGTTACGGTAAATATTTGTAAGGATCCGGATAATGTACCTGTTTGTTACGAATCAGCAGTAAACATGCCGGTTTGCGACGATACATTGTGTGCAGATGTTTCACTCAGAATTTTCTGGGATTTGGCAGGAAATTATCTGAATTTCGATACAATTCCCGGTTTTCAGCTTACCAAATTCGATCATAAAAAATTCACTGCGAATGACTATTTGAAACTGGATGAGATCTTAAAAAACAGAAACAGCATACTCCGCATGTTACACAAAGATGAACTGGTTGATAAATCGGTTAAAATCAAAGCGACCACTGTTGACGCAGTTACGGGTGCAACTCCGCAAACCATTAAAAATGCTGTTGTCGAAGGAGCGGTTTATACTTCTTACACACTCTGGCATCTGGTAAACGGACCTGTAAAAGACGGCATGGTTTTATTTACCGAAAGCATTTATTCTGAGCAGGTTTCGTTGCAAATGCTGAATTCGGTGAATTATGAAACGCAGCTGTTCGCTTTAAAAAAATGGACTGAAACTGACTATGAACTTCATGCAGGACTGATATTCAGGTTAATAAAACAAAGCGTGCCCTTGGTAAGGGCATATATAATCAGTAATGTTCCACTACCACTTAACACCGCCGAAAACAACAAAATGCTGATTGACCTCTGGCCATTTTTCGATGGTTACAGCAAGAGCATATTTCTCGGAAGAATTACTTCAGACAGCAATTCTGGTAAAATATTACTTCCTTTATTGTTAAATTCGAATAATGATTTCAGTGAAAAACAGCAGGTGCAAATCAAAAATGCCTGCAATAAGTTCGGAATCAATTGGAATGAACCTGAAAAATAAATTTTAAACCTGATGAAAACACAAATGCTATTAATCATTTCCATCTTTTTCATTTTAACCGGGATTATAAATATTGAAGCACAAAACCGGCCTAACATTCTTTTTCTTTTTGCCGACGATCAGCGTGCCGATGCACTCGGATGCTCGGGTAATACTTACATTCACACACCGAATATTGACAAACTTGCGGAAAGTGGGGTAAGGTTTTCGAATGGATATGTGATGGGCGGGCATCACGGCGCCATTTGCGCGCCGAGCCGTGCCATGCTGATGAGCGGAAAAAGTTTGTTTCATGCGTACGATAAACTGAAAGGAGTAAAAACCATGCCCGCCTATTTCGCCGAAAATGGTTATGAAACTTTTGGTACAGGCAAATGGCACAATGAAAAAGAGGCTTTTGAAGAAACTTTTCAGAAGGGTAAAAATGTGTTTTTAGGCGGAATGGCCAATCATTTTAATGTTCCCTGCCGTGATATGGATAATAACGGAAAACTTGGTGAACCGCATAATAAAGGATATTCAACCGATATTTTTACAGAAGCCGCTATCGGTTTTTTAAATGAATATGCAGGGGGTAAACGCGATAAGCCGTTTTTCTGTTATGTGGCATTTACTGCTCCACACGATCCACGATCGCCGCGGCCTGATTATATTGGCATATATTCCGGTGAATCGGTCCCGATTCCTGGAAATTTTAAAAAGCTTCATCCTTTTGCTTTCGATGAACTTACTGTCAGGGACGAAAACCTGGCTCCGTGGCCACGCACACCCGAAATCATCCAGGCTTCGATTGCCGATTATTATTCATTGATTACGCACCTCGACGATAAAGTAGGCGAAATAATCGAAACATTAAAAAAGCAGGGATTATTTGAGAATACAATTATTGTTTATGCGGCCGATAACGGGCTGGCTATTGGAAGTCACGGTTTACTGGGAAAGCAAAATTTGTACGAGCATTCCATGAAAGTTCCTGTTATTATTTCCGGACCGGGAATTCCAAAAGAAAAAGTTATCGATGCTCTTGTTTATTTATATGATTTGTTTCCAACACTTTGCGATGCTTGCGGATTACCTGCTCCGGAAAATATCGACGGAAAAAATATTTATCCGGTAATAAAAGGTGAAAAGAAGGCTGTTCGCAATTCGCTGTTTACTGTTTACCGGAATACAGTCAGAGCGGTGAGAACGGATGAATGGAAACTGATTCGTTACCCTCAGATTAATTTTAATCAGTTATTCAATTTGAAAACCGATCCGCTGGAGATCAATAATCTTGCAATGAATCCTGATTATCAAAAAAGAGTAGTTGAAATGACCGGATTATTAAAAACCTGGATGGCAGAAACAAATGATACTGTCAATCTTTTTCCTGAAAAAGTTCTTCCGATGAATTATGATTACACCAAACTGAAACAAAAACCTGATCAATGGCAGCCTGAATATATCCTGAACAAATATTTCAATGAAACCGGGCAGCAAAAATAGTTTCAGGAAAAATATTAACTGAAGTTTTGCTCATTTATTCTGAAATGTTGAAATTGCACAGTTGAAATTAAAATTGCCTAAAATGAAACGTTACGGACAGATTATCGGGGTGAAACCCGAACATTTTGAAGAATATAAAAAATATCATGCAAAAGTTTGGCCCGGAGTTCTGAGTAAAATCACCGAATGCAACATCCGCAATTATTCGATCTTTTATAAAGACAGCCAGTTGTTTGCTTATTTCGAAT
>JBBIPU010000170.1:0-7632 GCA_037442685.1 Draconibacterium sp.
TCAGCTTCCCAAGCTGAGGGTCGCGGGTTCGACCCCCGTTTCCCGCTCAGATAATCAGGGAGTCAGACGAAAATCTGGCTCTCTTTTTTTTCACAATGTAAATGAATAAAAAAGATGGATTTTATTTTCTGAAATCGATAATTCAGAAATTAAAACTATCATTTTCAACTGATTTTATATTTTCAGAAATAAAATTGGTTGTACAACATATTTTAACATAATTCAATGAATAAATATTTAAGTTACCCCGTTTTTTTAATATTTTAGCCTTCGTTTGGAATATTTATAATTTCATTTGAAAAATGATACTGTTTATTTCAGATTGATACCTAAAACAGTTTCTAACATGGCAAAACTAAAAAACCTGAATATTTTAATAATAGAAGATGAACCAACATCTGCTTTTGTGCTTCGTCAGTATTTGTTCGATTTAAAGTTTGAAGATGTTAACATCTATTCTGATGCCCAGTCAGGGATGGAAGCGCTGAAAATAATTAAGCCCGATATTTTATTCCTCGACATTTATTTAAAAGGAAATTATAGTGGGATCGATGTTTTAAAGTTTGTTGATGCCACCAAAATGCATACACATGTTATAATAACTTCAGGGAATGACAAATATGTAAAAGATGTTGTCAGATTTTCGGTTATCGATTTTCTTCTGAAACCAATAAGCAGGGATGATTTGCGGCTTGCTGTTGAGAAAGTGGAGCAACACATGATTTTACATCACAAGCCGAACACAAATACAGTTTCAGTGAATGAAAATCAGTTAGTTGAGATAAACAGCAATAAAGAAATCAGTTATTACAACCCGAAAAATGTGGTTTGCATTGAGGCTGACGGTAATTATTCACAGATTTTTCTTGTAAACGGAAAGAAAGATACGGTAACCCAGAACCTGGGCAAACTTTCTGAAAAATTTAATTCTGATAACTTTATCAGGGTAAGCAGAAAATCGATAGTGAACAGAAATTTTTTGAAAAGACTAAATAAACAAACTGGCGAACTGGAACTGGAATTTGATGGGCAAATAATGAAAATCAGCACTTCAAAAAAATATTTCCATTAAAGTTGTAATTAATTTTTCTTTTGTTTTGAATTTCCTAACTTTCGTTTGTTTTTTAATATGCTTTGATAAATCGAAAATAAAATAGATACGCAAAACTCTTTTTGAACAAAATGTTGTGGTATTTTTACTGAGCAGAACCAATTTTAAAAAATAAAAATATGAAAAAACTTTACCTTACATTTCTAACTGTAATAATATTACTTTTTGGTAATAATATTTACTCGCAATCGCATTTTACGCCGGTTGGCGATTTTACAACTGCAATGAGTATTAATATACTTGAAGCCAAAGTTAATGGAGCAGAGTTGGCTGCCGGAGACGAAATCGGCATTTTCGACGGAACTGTTTGTGTTGGAGCATTTGTTCTCACGCAACCTCTGCTTTCATGGAATGATGCCAAAATTGCCGCTTCAAAAGTCGGGGCTGATGATGGGGACACTCCTGCAAAAGATGGATATGTTGTTGGCCATGCAATTACATATAAAATTTATGATACATCTGAAAAGGAAGAAATTACTTTGGTAACGCCAACTTATTACAATTTAAATGATGGGAGTACCATTAGTCCGGCACCAACGTTCGATCCAGATGTGACTGCTTTTGTTTCATTGATTGCAACACACAATTACACACCGAAAGCTAATGCCGGACCTGATCAGCAATTAGATGAAAATACACCCGGACAACTTGATGGCTCAGCTTCTTCAGATTTAGATGGCACTCCATTAACTTTTACATGGACAGATATCGATGGACTTAGTCTGAGTGCAACAAATGTTGATAAACCTGCTTTTACTGCTCCGATGGTCAATGCCGATAAACAGTTTCGGATAAAACTTGTTGTAAGCGACGGAGTAAATACTTCGAAACCTGATACAGTTATTGTAACAGTCAAACAGGTTCCATTGCCACCTGTTGCCAATGCAGGTGCAGATTTTCAAGTTGATGAAGGTGCAGCAGGACAATTGGATGCAAGTGCATCGTCTGATCCTGATGGTTTGGCTTACTCATTTTCATGGGTTATTGAACCTGCCGACATAGTTCTTGATAATGATACTGTGGCAAAACCCAACTTCACGGCACCGATGGTTACTGCTGACAAGGAATATCTTGCAATTCTGACTGTTACCAATTCAGTTCCTTTAAGCGATAAAGACACTGTAATAATAAAGGTGATTAACCACAATATTAAACCGGTTGCAAACGCCGGAACGGATGTTGAAAAAGATGAGGGAGTGAATGTTGTTTTAGATGGTTCTGCATCAAGCGACCCCGATAATGCCCCAAATCCGGTACTAACATATACATGGTCTTCGTTGAATGGAATTAGTTTAACTGGTTCTGCAACCGTTGCTCCAAGCTTTACCACGCCTTTTTTACTCAAGGATTCATTGCTCCGTTTTGTACTTGTTGTAAACGATGGCGATTTAAATTCGAACCCTGACACCGTTATTGTAAAAGTGAAACACAAGAATCTGCTGCCAACAGCAAATGCAGGTACTGATTTTTCTGCTGATGAAAATACATTGGTTCAGCTTGATGGTAGTGGATCAGTTGATTTGGATGGCACAATTACTTATAAATGGACTGCAACCGGAATTACAATTACCGGGGACAATACGGTGAAACCGACTTTTACTGCACCGGAAGTTCAGGCCGACAGTGTGATAACATTCACTTTAACAGTAACCGATAATAACCTGGAAACTAATGTTGATGCTGTGGATGTTACAATTAAACAGGTAAATAAAATGCCTGTTGCCAATGCTGGAACAGATCAGGAAGTGGACGAAAACGTATTAGTCACTCTCGACGGTTCATTATCGTATGATCCGGATTTGTACGATGTTATTACTTATAAATGGGTTGCGCCGGCAGGGATTACTCTCGATGATGTTACAGCTCAGAAACCGACATTTACTTCGCAGGTAATAACTGAAGATTACATTGATTATATTTTTAAACTGGTTGTTAATGATGGTAAAATTGATTCGGATACAGATAAAGTTGTTGTAAGGATAATTCATTTTAACATTCCTCCGGTAGCGAATGCCGGTACCGATTTCAGCATCGATGAAAATGTCAATGGAAATCTGGATGGCAGCGGTTCTTATGATCCTGAAGGAAAACCGTTGACTTACAACTGGATTGCACCTGTTGGTTTTGTAATCAGTGATACAAAAATTGCCAATCCGTCTTTTGATCCTCCTCAGGTTGAAGCAGATACTGAATTTATAGTTGTTCTGAAAGTCAACGACGGAGTAAGAACCTCAGCTCCTGACACAGTAAAAATTATTGTAAAACAGGTAAATAAAGCGCCGGTTGCCAATGCCGGACCAGACCAGAGCGTTGACGAAAATGTATTGGTTCAACTTAATGGTACAGCATCATACGACATGGATGCTCTTGATGTAATAACATATTTATGGACATCGCTCGATGGCGCAGTGCTTGATGATAATACTTCAGTCACACCCACATTTACTACTCCCTGGCTGATGAAAGACAGCACTTTCAGATTTAACCTGGTTGTAAACGATGGCAAGGTAAATTCTGAACCCGATCTGGTTTCAGTCAAGGTTAATCATGCCAACCTGCAGCCAACAGCTGATGCAGGTGCCGATAATATCGTTATGAATGAGGGTGTGGTTCTGCCTCTTAATGGTTCGGCTTCGTCTGATCCTGAGGGCAACCCTTTAACATTTTTATGGTCATCTGTTCCGGCCGGACTTGTAATTGCAAATCCAGATTTAGCTGTAACATCATTTAATGCACCTGAAGTTGAGCAGGATACAGATTATAAAATTGTTCTCACAGTTGACGATGGTCAAAGTAAACTTAATACCGACACTGATACAATTCTTGTCAAAGTGGTGCAGGTAAATAAAGCGCCTGTTGCCATTGCCGGTGCCGATATTACAATTCGTGAACAAAAACTGGTCGTGCTAAACGGAATAGCATCCTATGATCCGGATAAACTCGATGTAATCACATATCAATGGAATGCCCCGGCAGGTATAACTCTTACCGATCCTACAACTCCAATTCCATCATTTACTTCGCCTCATGTCACAGTCGATACAGATTTGTCGTTTGAACTGGTAGTAACCGACAAATCAATGGCTGTTGGTAATGATGTTGTTATTGTTAAAGTTACACCGAACCGCAATCCGGTTGCCAATGCAGGGCCGACTCAAAATGTCAGGATAAAGGATAAAGTAACATTACATGGAGAAAATTCATCAGATCCGGATGGGGATGTGATAACATACAGTTGGACCGGGCCAGTTGAGATTACCCTGGTGAACCCGACAAGTGCCAATCCTACTTTTGTTGCACCAGAAAGCGATGTTGACAAAACATACACCTTTACGCTTGAAGTTAAAGATGACCTGGGATTAACGGATACACAATCAGTTGATGTGAATGTAAACAGTAATTTGCCTCCGGTTATTGTAACTGATCCTGTTGTTTATGTGTTTGAAGGAACAAATGTATCACTTGACGCAACAGCAACTTATGATCCTGATGGTGATTATATTTTTTTCAAATGGTTTCATGGTGATCTGGATTTTGTCGGAGAAGTAATTCTTGAAGATAGCAGTACCCCAATTGTTTCCTTTGTAGCGCCAATGGTTGATAAATTGACATATATGCCTTTGGTTCTGAAGGTTACGGATGGAAAAGATGATGCATTCCAGTTAATTAAAGTATATGTTAAAGATATTTTAAATACAGCGCCGGTCGCCAATGCAGGAAATGATTTTAGCGTTAATGAAGGACAAACAGGTCAGTTAGATGGATCAGCCTCAAGTGATATTGAAGGAAAACCAATTACTTATTTATGGACTTCAGATTTTCTTGTACTTGATGATGCAACACTGGTAAATCCATCATTTACAGCGCCTGAGGTAAAAGCCGATACAACTGTGCTGGTAACGCTCACCGTAAATGATGGCGTATCAGGTTCCGATCCCGACAGTGTGATGGTAACGATTAAAAACGTGAACAAAAAACCTGTTGCCAAAGCAGGTACAGATATTACTGTTAACGAGGGCGAAATGTTTACACTCGATGGATCTGCATCAAGCGATCCGGATAATGATCCTCTGACATTTAATTGGACTGTTTCGGGTATTACTTTACCTGGGAATGATTTTGTTACTATGACTCTAAAAGCGCCACAGGTTGAAAAGGACTGGACAATACCAGCAGTACTTGTTGTAAACGATGGAAAAACAAATTCGGCACCTGATACAGTAATGATTAAAATCAAACAGGTAAATCAGGCTCCGGTTTGGGTCGAAATTCCATCCGAACCTGCCAATGTAGGATACGGCTATTCTTCCTCAATCAAGGTTTCAGATCCTGATAAACTGGATGTGATATCAATTTCTTCGGATGATCTGCCTGATTGGCTGACGCTGACAGATAATGGTGATGGAACAGCTAAACTGGAATCTGAAATGATCCCGCGTGATGAATCCCTGATCGGAACACATTCATTTGTGCTTAAAGCAAGCGATGGAACTGTTACTATTGAAACAACTGTTGAACTGACTGTTACAGTAGGAACAGGAATTACAGACTTAGTTTTAAATGCGGTTAAATTCTATCCAAATCCTACCACCGGGGTATTAAATGTTGATTTTAACAGTATGCCTGAAAATAGCACAAAAATTCAGGTGTACAATCAGCTCGGGCAGTTAGTCAGGACTATGGAAAATGTTTATCAATCCAATCAGCTTAACCTTTCAGGTAATCCTTCAGGATTATACTATATTAAAGTTATTACTTTAACCCAATCACGTACAGAAAAAGTAATCTTACGTTAATATTTCCTTGAAATAAATCCCTGCAGGTTTTCCTTGCAGGGATTTTCTTTTTTTTCATTCTTTCAAATTACGGTATCAATAATTAAAATAAATTGATACCTACTATTCCTTTCTCTATTTATTAAAAATCAATTGCTTTTAAGCACAAAATGAAATCACATACACTTCCTGAAACAGAATTTTATTGAGATAAAGAAATAAAAATAAAACATTGATATTCAGAAACTAAAACCTGATATCAAATTTAATTGACTCGATAATAACCTAACAATGAATACAAAATAAGACAAACTTACATCATCCAGTACTTAATATTGCTGGAATATCGATTAACTAAAAAAACCAAAAATCATGCATATAAAAATCATAATATTTATTCTGTGTCATTTGTCTGTATAACCTCACAAAGAAAAGTTTACGGTCATTAACAGAATTCAATAAAAATCCAAATAATCATCAATCTTAAAAACAATTAATCCTAATCATCATGAAAATTAAAATCAAAAAAATCATTACTCTGATAGCAGGAGTATTGATCGCTGCAACAACTTACAGCCAAAAATCAGAAGCTGTTATAAGAAAAGCTTCATTTGCCCGGCAAACCGGCGGGGAAGTAGAATTGTATTATCTCCAAAATGATTTATCTGAACAAAGACTAAAAAGCGCAGCTGTTGAATCTGCTGTTAATGAAGTTGATTCATTGGCTTTGGTTGCTTTGTATAATTCTACAAATGGCCTCAATTGGAGCAATAATACAAACTGGTTAAGCGGGCCGGTTAGTAGCTGGTATGGAATTACGGTTGAGGGTAACAGGGTAGTGGAAATTCGACTCCGGGGGGACTGGAATAACCCATTTGGTTTAACGGGCAGTTTACCTGTGGAAATTGGCAATTTGACGGCACTTCGGATTTTGGATTTGTCATTCAACGAAATAAGTGGAACAATACCGATTGAGTTAGGAAATCTTGTTGAACTCAGTGAGTTAAGTTTTTTAATGTGTAACCTGTCAGGGACAATTTCTTTTGAATGGTCTGGTTTCCCAAACCTAACTGTGTTGGATTTATGGGGGAACAGTTTCGAAGGTCAACTACCTGGTTGGATTGCTTTATGTCCAAATCTTAGCTTTATTCAAATGGGTGCAAATTCATCTTTTGTTGGAGATATTCCTGGTTCGTGGGCAAATCTTACCAATTTACGGACACTTTGGTTAGCAAGTGTTACTGTAACTTCAACTGCATTACCGGTTTGGATTGGGAATTTGACCAATTTAGAGCAATTAAGTCTTCAAAGTATGAATTTTGAAGGTACCATTCCAAATGAATGGAATTCTTTAACAAAATTATTCAACATTTATATAACAAATAGTCAAATCAGCGGAGAAATACCTTCCTGGTTTGGCACTTTCACTAATTTATACACTTTGTGTCTATATGGAAATCAGCTGACAGGGACAATACCGGAAGAATTTGGAAATTTGACCAATTTGCAGTATTTGCTGTTACAGGGTAACAATCTTTCTGGCATTATACCTTACGGTTTATGCAACACCCAGTTAATAAGCACAAATCTGTCCAGTAACCTTTTTGATTCTGAAAGTTGCCCGACAATTCAGTGTCTATTGGGTAAAGGTGTACAATTTGAAAGCGACCCAAATCAAACTCAACAAACTGGTTTTCAGTTGGTAGGTGGATGTAAAGTAAAACCGGAAGCCATAATTATGAAAAC
>JBBIPU010000171.1:0-7596 GCA_037442685.1 Draconibacterium sp.
AATTAAAATAAACCTTATTATGGCTTTAAAACCTTAGTAGGAAATATTGAACCCCACAAACCAAAACCTTATTCATCTTTTCTGGAATCCCAAAAAATTTACCCATACAAATCGTATAGAACCATTTATTTTTAGTGGACAGCAATGAATTGAAGTTAATAAGTTAAACGGGTCTGTTCAGATTTTATATCTTGTAAATACTATCTTTGAATTACACTATAAAACTAAATCAAAATGACTGAGAAAAATCAAAATGTCAATATTTACGACACATCAATCCGTCTTTTATTCCTCGCGTTGATTGTTGCCTGGTGCATAATGCTGGTTTTACCTTTTGTAAGCATTATTTTGTGGGGGGCGATTCTTGCAATGGCCTTTTCTCCGCTGCATAATACGATTACAAAATGGTTGGGGGGCAGGGCAAAACTATCTTCAACTGTTATTGCAATCGTCAGTGTTGCAATCATATTGATTCCCGGCTGGCTGTTCATTGGTTCGGTTATTGAAGGGGTAAAAGGATTAAAAGAAAGTTTTAACGCCGGGACACTTACAATTCCGCTTCCTTCTGAAAAAGTAAAGGAGTGGCCGCTGATCGGGGAGAAACTTTTTGCCTTGTGGACTTCTGCATCGCAGGATATGGAATCTTTCTTCATCAGCCACAAAGAACAGGTTGCAGAATTCGGCGGCAAATTTCTGAAAGGTTTTATGAGCGTAATCGGTACTGCATTTCAATTTGTTATTTCCATCATAATTGCCGCAGTTTTGCTTGTGGTGAAAGGAGCCAATGAAGGCGTCCGTAAGTTTTTCAGGAAACTTGCCGGTGATAAAGGTGAAGAATATGCTGACATTGCTTATAAAACTGTAGGTAATGTAGTGAAGGGAATATTAGGAGTTGCTTTTATACAGGCATTTCTGATAGGATTGGGATTCCTGTTTGCCGGGGTGCCTATGGCCGGTTTGTGGACACTGCTGGTTTTTATGTTCGCTGTGCTGCAACTGCCGCCTGCCATCATTGTTATTCCAATTATTGTTTGGTTATTTTCGGCCATCGACACTACACCTGCAATTATCTGGACCATTTATCTTTTAATCGCCGGTCTGTCTGATAATATTCTGAAACCAATTTTACTTGGACAGGGAGCGCCAGTTCCGATGCTGGTTATTTTTCTGGGTGTAATCGGAGGATTTATCCTATCGGGATTTATTGGACTGTTTACAGGTGCAATTGTCATTTCACTGGGGTATAAACTTTTTGTTGCCTGGATTGATTGATCAGTTTTTTAGTATTGAAAAGTAACAATCATTTTATTGAATTATGAGTGATCAGAACCGGGAAGAGGAAGCAGTAAATGGTGAAAATACATCCGGAATGAAACCGGTTGCCGGTAAATCGCCGGTAAAATTAATTACTCTTGCAGTGCTTTTTGTCTCATTACTTTTCCTGGTTTGGTACATTCTTTCCGACAGGCACGTTCCATACACCGACCAGGCTCATATTAACGGGCTGATGGTTCCGGTGGTTCCAAATGTTTCGGGGTATCTTACAAAAATAAATGTCGGGCTTCATTCTTCGGTAAGACTGGGTGATACGTTGTTCCAGATCGATAAAAGACCCTTTTTACTTGCTGTGGAAGTGGCGGAGGCCAATCTCGACAACGCTGCGCAAACTGTAGCTTCAAAAACAGCTTCGGTAAAATCGGCTGCCGGCCGGCTTGGCGTTGCAAAGGCACAACTCGACCGGGCTCAACGCGACTGGAACAGGGTTCAGACAGTTCTTCGCGAAAATCCGGGCGCCCTTTCACAAGCCGATAAAGACATGTCGGAGACCGCGGTACTTCAGGCTACCGAGCAGGTTGCTTCAGCCGAAGCTGATCTTGAACGCGCTGAACAAACTCTTGGCATTTCCGGCGAATCGAATCCGCAATATCGCGCTTCCATGAAATCACTTGAGCAGGCCCAGCTCAATCTTGCATATTCAACTGTTATTGCATCCTCAGGCGGATACATTGAAAGTTTCAGCATTGACATGGGTTTTTTTGCAGCCGCCGGACAACCGCTGGCTACGCTGGTTTCGAACAAAAGTAATTGGATTCAGGCCGATTTTAAAGAGAATAACCTTTCGCTTATGAAACCTGGTAACAAAGTTTTAATTGCTCTCGACATTGCCCCCGGGAAAATATATAAAGGTGTCGTAAAAAGTATTGGTCACGGTGTCAGTACCGGAAATACCAATCGTGGTGATTTGCCCACTATTTCAGGTTCTCAGGGCTGGCTGCGTGATCCGCAGCGGTTCCCAGTCATTATTGGTTTTGATGATTCAGCCGGATTTCCCCAGTTCAGATTTGGAGGCCAGGTTGATGTGGTTGTATTCACTGATAACAGTGGCGGTTTGCTAAGCGCTTTGGGAAAGTTCAGGATTAAGTTAAACAGCTGGTTATCGTATGTCAGATAAAACCATATCTACTCCTTCGGGAATAGCTGTTTTCCCGGGAATTTACCCGGTTCTCCGGTATGCTTTCGGAGCTACAATCATTATTACAGCTGCAATGGCCCTCAATTACACACTTGCATACCTCACCCCGGTGCTTGCCATCGGTTTTTTGGTTCCGGGCAGCAAAGCGCCGACATTGAAAAGCAGTGTTTTGTTTTTACTTATCATTCTTTCTTCCTGCTTTTCCGGGTTTATTTTCAGCCGCCTGTTTCTTAATTATCCTCTTGTTTTTATTCCTTTACTGATACTGATTATCTTTCATGTTTATTACACCACGCGCTTTCAGCAAATGAAAGTGTGGTTTGTAATTTCGTTGCTTGTCATCCCGATGGTTTCGATGCAAACACCACAACTGGGGAAAATGGTGGCAGTGAATCTGTTTCTGAATGCAATGATAGCAATGGTTCTGGTTGGTCTGGTTTATTTTTTATTTCCCGGAGATCCTGCAAATGAAACTGTCAAAAAAAAATCTGTTGCTGCTCTGACTCCCGGTCAGCGGTTTATTACTGCCGGAAAACAGATAATTGTTATCACTCCTTTACTTGTGCTGTTTTTTGTGTTTAACTGGACAGGCGCCTTGCTTGTGTTGATTTTTGTGACACTGCTTTCGATGTCACCGGCAGCGTCAAGTAAAAAAGCCGGGGTGGCGCTGATTGTCGCTAATCTTGGTGGCGGACTTTTTGCAATTGTTGCCTTCAATCTTCTGACAGTTGTGCCTGAACTGATTTTTTTATCATTACTGACTTTATTTACAGGACTTTTATTCGGAGCAGTGCTGTTTTCCAAAAGTCCTTTTGCGCCTTTATCCGGCACTGCTTTTTCAACTTTCCTGCTGGTTTTGGGCAATGTAACATCATTTACAGGCGAAGCCGGTGAAATGGTTTGGTCAAGAATTTTTCAACTTGGAATAGTTGTGGTTTATGTAGTGGTTGCCTTTTATGTTGTCAATCATTTTATTCCTTCTGAGAAAAATAAAAACTAAAAGTCAATTTGATTTATTTTAAAATTCGATTTTATCATTTTAAATTGGTGAAATTTGGTGTTTCAGAGTTTTCGTGGCATTTGTTTTTTTTAGCGACAAAAGCACAAAAGCTCGAAAATCCTGTAAAAAATTCAGTCATATAAAAAAGAAATGTAATTTCAAGACAGACTCTAAGAATGAACAAAAAGATAAAAATACAAAGCCGATATTCTATTGTTATATTGTGTTTTAAAATAGCATTGATTGCAATCTTCATTCATTCCTGCAAAGTCGGGCCTGATTACCTGAGAACTTCGGTTCCCTTGCCGCAAACATACAGGGATGCTTTTTCTGCTGATTCGACAATTGTAAATATTCCCTGGTGGAATTTATTTGGAGATACTATACTGATAAACCTGATTAACGAAGGACTGGAAAATAATAAGCAGTCGAAAATTGCACTTGAAAGGATTGAAGAAGCCCGTCTGGCCCAAAGAATTGTGAGGGCCGATCTTTATCCGGCTGTAAATTACGGGGTGGGGGGCAGTTCGACCGCAAGTACCGGTTCATCATCAATTGTCAATGAATACAAGGGAGTGGTTGATGTGTCATACACTTTCGATATCTGGGGACGGGTCAGCAGGCTCGAAGAGGCTGCGGTTGAGGAATACCTTGCCACCGAAGAAGCATACCGGAGTGTGCAGTTAATGCTTGTTTCTGATATTGCCGGCGCTTACATCACTCTGCGCGACATCGACAACAGGTTGTTTATTTCTGAAAAAACAGCTGAAACCTGGAAGGTAAACCTCGAAATTGTAATGGCAAGGCAAAAAGGAGGATTTGTAAGTGAGGTGGATCTGAACATGGCTAAAATACAGCTTTTAGAGGCACAAACAGCCATTCAGACTTTTACCCGTTTACAGCGGCAAATGGAAAATGCCATTTGTTTGCTGGTGGGTAAAACTACAGGACCAATTGAACGTGGATTGAATTTGCAAAACCAGTTAAATGTTCCTGAACTTCCGGTTGGACTGCCTTCTTATCTTCTCGACCGGCGTCCGGATGTCATGCAGTCGGAACATAAACTGCATGCACAGACTGCCAGGATTGGGGCTGCAGAAGCTTTGCGGTATCCTTCGTTCACCATTTCTTCCGATCTGGGAATGAGTTTCATAAATCCGGTAAATGGTTTTGCTGCACTGGGAGCACAAATATTAGGACCGATTTACAATAATAAGGCGAATAAAAACAGGGTGGAAATTGAAAAATCGAGGACTGTTCAGTTGTTGTACCAGTACGAATTCACAGTAATCAATGCAGTCAGGGAGGTTGAAGATGCAATGATTGCTGTTAAAACTTACGAGAAGGAATTTGATTTGCGCAGCGAACAGATGACAGCTTCAAACGAGGCGATGCGTTTGTCGTGGGTGAGGTACGAAAGCGGACTGACCAGTTACCTCGAAGTTCTCGATCTCCAGCGATCGTCGTTTTCTTCGCAGTTAAAGGCTTCTGAAACTTTGCAATATCAACTGATTTCAATTGTACAGCTTTATGCCGCACTTGGCGGGGGATGGAATCAATAAAATAAATTTCATTAAAACCTGTACCCAACCCGTATCAAATACCTGAATCCTGCGCCCTCAGTGTTGTATGTGCCATTTTTGCTAAACTCACCGGGTTCTATCACTTTATCGTACCCCGGAATTTTATCAGCCAGAATCTGGTTCAGCTTATCAAATAATTCTGATTCTTTGTCGGGATCCATATTGGTACCTAATTCAGCTTTTATGCCATAAAAACCAAAACCAGGCCCTATTAAAATCAAATCCAAAGCTACCCGATCCCAGAAAACAAACTGATAACCCAATTCAGCGCCAAGGGTATGAATGTTTAATAAAAGGTTGGTGTAAACCTCATCAATGCGTCCATCATTTTCAAGGTTCCACGAATTTTCACGGTTCAGGTGATTGTAAGTGTAAAAAGGAGCCAGGTAAACTCCGCGCGGAGCGGCATATTTGTTTTCCTTCTTTAGGTAGAAACGGTAATCGGTCGAGAAATGAAATCCTTTGTCTTTGTAATCAGTATTCAATCCCAGCGAATCTGCTAGATTGCCTCTGAATTTTGGGATTGAAAAAATTCCGACGTTTACAGTAAACGATTGGTTATTGGGTAAAATGCGTTCGTAACCTATAGTTTGAAATTTGGATGAAATAAGTGCAGGATTACTTACAGTTATCATTATTGAGTTTTTGCGTACTTTCTTTTCTTTTACAGGAACTGGCAAAGATTCTGTTTTTATATTCAATAAAGAATCGGAACCGGTTTTTTCCTGCCCGTAGCCTGTAAAAAATACCAGACAAAAAATCAAAGTCATCAAAAAGGAAAGCCTGTTTAAATTTTTCATAATTATGATTTTTAAAATTTGAATTCAAGGCCAAGTGATGTTCCCCAATCGGTATGCACGTCAACACCCGAAAGGGGTTCATTATCGAAACTGTAGAATAAACTTCCCTTTAAAAAGAAATCTTTAAACAATTCCCATTTAAAATCGGTGCTAATTTCGCTTCTAATCCTGCCAATTCTGTTTAATCCCGGGAAAAGAAACCCATCGAAATCAAAAGTAACCTGCGGAGAATCGATAATAAACATTGAATATTTTAACCCGATTATTCCCTCAATATTGTTTTGTGCCAAATCGCCCGAAAACTCACGGTTAAGCGAAAATCCACCGCCAGCTTGTAATAACTGACTGTTGCTGCGAATAAAATTATAACTTACAGATGAAATTAAAGATGTTCTCAGGTCGAGTTGAAACTCTGAATTGGTTTCTGCAAGAAGTTTGCCCTGTGCGGACCAGTTATTGGGCAACAAGCGGTCAGATGATGCTCCGCCGGATTGCCGTTGGGTCGTTTTCGATCCATCGTCGGTTAAAACGATACTGTAATTTGCCGAAAATATTGTTTTTTCTCCCTTGTAATCAATATTTCCTGAAAAATCGAACTGACTGACTTCCGTTGCCTTTGTATAATTAAATCCGGCACTTAAAGTACCCGATAACCGGCTTATTAACTTTTCTTTTAACTGAATTAATTCTACGATTGCTACAAGTTCAATCTCGCTTTTTCTGCCTTCTTCATCAATAACAATACCCACTTTATTTTTGCCCGACGGGTACAACTTCCCGTATAAAACCCCGCCATTATGTTTAAGTATCCGTAAAGAGTTCAGGATGCATAAACTATCTACATTTTGCCATTCGATGCTGACTGTGCCCACATCGTTTGTTTTGAGTTTCAAAATACCCTTGTTCAGCGAAATCAATTCGCCGGTAAGCCTGTCTCCGTGTTGGAAATAAACTGTATCAATTTTTGATGAGGCAGCATTTGATTCTTCAAAAAAGGCCATCAAAAAAAAGGCAATAATAATTATCAGGAATCCTTTCATTAAATTGAATATGTATCAGTAAAAATAGAATTAATTTAGATAAAAACCGGTTCTGAATATAGTTGCTAAGTTTTAAAAATAGGAATTAAAGCAGATTAATTTCAATTTAAATGAAAGAGAACAACGGCAGCGCTGCAATTGAATAGTTATCTGCATAGTCTTCGGATGACCGAACAGGCGTGCGCAATTACTGGTACAACGAAATTACCATTTACGATAAAATGAAGAATTCTGTTTTACGAATAACCCAGTTTGAACATCGTATTGGTTCAACCCTCGGGAACAGTTGAAACCAGTTTTGAAGGAAGACATTATTTTCAAGACTTTTTACAAAACAGACTCGTTTTCAATAACGAACTCTCGGTGAGGTTAACCAAACAGTTTTCGGTGTTTGACAAAATAGAAACGCAGGTAGTTCACAAACAATTGTAACTGCCCAAAGGCGATGCTTCACCCGAAGATATTCTGCTTGAACGCAGTAAATAGGCAACCAATTACTTGTTGGGCGAACAGGTGGGTTTCGGTTTACTTTCGGGTCGATTTACAACAGCGAGGTAAACGAGCAGTTTAAAAGCAATTTACGAAATGAAGCCTGAAATCTATTCCTTACAACAAACCCCGGCCATTATAAACATAAAATAAAATACTTATTTATATGTATTAACTTTTAGAGTTTAGTAACGTATATTTAGCATAATTC
>JBBIPU010000172.1:0-7506 GCA_037442685.1 Draconibacterium sp.
ATCGCTTCCGGAAGTTTTTGAGGAAGCTGAAGAAATGGCGTTCAGCGGAATTCATATCGTTCAGCCAGAGATTTTCAACCTGATGCCCGAAACAGATCGTTTTTCAATTATCGATCTTTATCTCGAATTGGCAAAAACACACAAAATCGTGGGATTTTATGATGATTCTGATTTCTGGATCGATGTAGGAAAGTCGGAAGAGTTAGAAGCAGCGAGGAAAATCTTTGGATGACTATTTCAAAATCCTGTAATTCCTGTATTCAAACAACCTCACCCCAAAAAGTTTTTCAATTTTATATAACAACTTGTACTTCGATTTCAGGTTTGTTTTTTTCAAATCGATTTCAACAGCCCAGTTCATCCGGGCAATTCTTTCCTGCATCACCGCCGGGTGAGTTCCTTCGAAACGGGCAAGTGCGTCGTATTCAGCGCCATAATTAAACTCTTTTTCCTGTGCAGTCAGTTTTGCCTGCTCTTCAGTAATTCCATCATAAAATGACTTCACTGCGACAATTTTCTGCTGCATAAATTCCGGGTGACGCACCCAACCGTAATGATAAATTTCAGCATCGATGGGAACCACCCTCAGTTTTCCACCTTCTTTGCGGAAGCCCTGTGCATCGCGGTACGAGCGTATTTGTTTGTTATTTCGTATCACCCTGATTTCGTGACGGTACCAGTGCCTGCAATCGCCCACGTAATCAAAAGTCCCGTAAAAATGGCGGAAACCGAAAAGCAGCCCGTCAACATCTTTCCGGTTTAAATTCCGGAGCATTGCATTTTTAACAGGCTCCAGGTATTTCTCGTGTAAAACCTCATCCGCCTGGATATAAAAACACCAGTCAAATTCGTCGGGAACAGCATCAAAAGCCTTGTTCGTTTCAGCTCCGTACACTTCCCCACCCTTTTTCAGGTTTTCGTCCCAAATCGTATTTAATATCTTAATTTTTTCAATTGAAATATTTTGAATGATTTGACGGGTATTATCATCTGAATCACCAACTGCTACAACAAACAGATCGCAAAGAGGCAACACAGAAGTGATTGCTTCCACGACCGGAAAATCGAATTTCACAGCATTCCTGATAAATGAAAAACCGCAAACTTTCATGTTAAAAAAAGTCGGAAGTCGGAATACCGAAGTCGGAAGTTGAAAAAAAATCCATATTTGAATAATTATTCATTTTTCTTTTTTACTTCGAACCAATAATAAAGTAAAAACTCAATTGCACCAATCAGCATCAGAGTATTGCCGAGCAATTCGATACTCTCTTCGGCAGCGGCTTTTGCAAGCCGGTAACCGTCATCGGGGTAAAGCAATTGCCAGAATTTTGATCGCCCCATCAAACGGCTGAAAATAAAGGTAATCAGTAATCCCGACATCAGCCAGACAGATGCAGGTACACTGAAAAAACGGATTGAAGCATCTCTTATTTTTTTGAAATCGCGGATAAACATCCACACGAAAACTGCAAACACAAGTAAAACCGGAATAATCCATTTGTCAATCAGAAAGTTGAATTCGCGGATAAATGACATCAGAAAAAACAGGGCTGCAAGATTTGTAACCGGTTGAATTTCTCTCCATCGGTACCCCAAAACCAGGTAAAATAAAAACAAAACAAAAAGAATAATTTCCTGACTGATTTCCGTAAAAGTGATTTCTCCGAAATAACCTTCTTCCATCGGGTGAGCCGCATCGAAATAAATACCTTCGGCAATACCAAAAATCAGCAGGGAGTAAGCCAGTAACCTGATGAAAACAGACAAAGGAGAAGAGATCTTCATGATCGTGGTTTTTCGTCCGGCTAATTTAATTTTTATTTTTCAGGTTTCAGAACCATGTTAAAGAATAGAAAATATCAGATATTATTGAATAAACTTCAGATTGATATTCAGTGGTTACTTTTTCAGATTTCTCTTGATTTTTGAAGGATGTTGACTTGTGAGGAATAAATCGATAATGATTATATTTTCTTCAGTTACTTCGTAAATAATTTTATAACTCCATTTCGACACTGAACGGTAATTTTCGGGTTCATCCTTTAAAAACTCTTCAACTGAAAATTTTTCAGGAAAATCATTCAGGCTGCGAACAAGTTTTATTAGTTCCTTTTTAACCTTTTTGGCTGCCGTTACTGAATCTTCTGAGATGTAGCTGTAAATTTCATCAAGGTTCTTTTTAGCCTGCTTGTCCCAGAGAATCTGAAGCTTTTTCCTTCTCACCAGTTTTCAATTTCTTTTTCCAGGTCCTCCTGTGTCACAAATTCACCTGATTTAACCCTTTGCGATGCAGATTTGGCACGTTTAACAAGGTTTTCTTTTGTAATTGGCGAACCGCCGGTATCATACCCTGCAACATCAGTTTTTTTATACTCTTTGCTCATGGCATAAACCATCTTCAGAAACCGTTCATCAGCCTGATTAATATATTCATGCAAATCTTGCCTTAACTTTTGTACTCCCATTGTTTATCAGCTTTTCACAAAAATAACGATTTAAATCCATTTTTGGTTTCTACCTGCCCGAGTTAATCTCCAGGAATATAAATTTCCTATTTCTCAGGTTCCAAAGCCACACTGATGTAATTTTTAAAATCGAACCAGTCGTTAAACGCTTTTTTGGTTGATTCAACAGTCAGGTTTTTTACCAGTTCATTGTAATTTCCGTATTCCGAAAAATCGCCGTTTTTCAGATAATAAGTATTGCTCAGAATCCCCATCCAGAAACCATTTTCGCGCAACGCGGTTTCACGTTCGCGGTACAGTTTTTCCTGCGCTGTAGCCAGTTCTGCTTCGGTAGGACCATTTTTTTTGTATTCTGAAATAATATCGAAAACAGTTTTTTTCAACTCGCCCAGTTTTACCGGATCGGCTCCATAAACAACATTTATTGTGTATTCCTGCTTTGGGAACCTGGTTGAAGACGGATACGCGCCAATAGAATAAACACTGCTTTTATCCTCGCGGATAACGTCAAGTAATCGGGTTGTAAGAATTTTTGCAGCAGCATCCAATTGTAACTGGTTTTGGGCCTTGTAATCAAAATCTCCATGAAACACAATATACTGAATGCCTTTATTCTCCTGTCCGCGTTTCACCACTTTTTCAATCACGCCGTTTGGCTTTTCAATTTTCAGATCAATCCAGTTTTCTTTTTTGTTTTCCGAAGGAATTCCACCAATATATTTTTCAACCAGCGGCTTCAGTTCATCAAGGTTTATTTTCCCGACAAAGAAAAATTTAAAATCGGATGCATTTCTGAATCTTTCCCTTGCAATCTGTTTAATCCGGTTAAAATCGGCTTCTTTCAGCAATTCCAAAGTCATCGGACGGGCATATTTGCTGTAATTTGCCAAGGTAACGCTGAGTGTATCCCTGAAAGCTGATTCGGGAACCGCGGATTTATTTTCAAGCACTCCTTCCATTTTTGTCAGCAGCGATTGGTAACTTTCAGGATCGAACCTGGGCTCGGTAAAATAGAGATAAACCATTTGCAACAAAGTACTAACATCTTTCACCGACGAATTACCGTTAAAGCTTTCGCGTAACTGGCTGATATCGGGCGATACATTGAACATTTTATCTGAAAGCATTTTGTCGAGGGTGATTTTATTAAAACCTGCTATGCCGCTCATTTCGAGCACGTCGGCAGTCAAATCAAGCGAAATATCGTCTTTTACAGGGTAGAGCGAACTTCCTCCCAAACTCCAGGCGCTGAACAGAATTTCATCATCCTTGAAATCGGTTGATTTTACAACCACCACGGCCCCGTTTCCAAGTGTCCATTCAATTGCATCCACTTTGTCAAGTTTCTTTTCGCTGACCACCTTGCTACCTGATGGTTCGTACTCTACAAGCGGAACATTTGAAACAGCATCTTTGTAAGGTTCCACCGGCATTGTTTTTACTTCGTCGAGCAGCGCCAGAACTTCTTTATCGGCCGGTACTTTTACACCTTCCTTGTCGGGTGCGGTAATAATCACCACCCTGTTTACATCGGTAATCCATTCGCCTGCAAGTTTATTCACTTCTTCGAGCTTAATTCCGGGAACAAAAGTTTTACAATATTCGAATTCAGTTTCAATCCCGGGAAATGGTTCTTCCGTGATCAGAAAATTTCGTTTGTATTCTTCGGCAAAATTGTCCGATTTCTGATTGTTTCGCTGATTGTAAACCTGTTCGTACATCTTAATCATTGCGGTTTTCTGTCGTTCAAGCTCTGTTTCGGTAAAACCATATTTTTTTACCCTTTCATTTTCGAGCAGAACAGCTTTTAAACCTTCCATAATTTTTTCGCCATTAGTAATTGAAACCGAATAATATGCGCTTTCCTCACCAATCAGGGGCGAATATGCCGACTGACCCATCAAAAACGGGGGATTTGCTTCCTGTGCTTTTTCGACAAGCCGGTTATTTATTATCCCATTGTAAATATTCTCAATCAAAGTTTTTCTGTAATCGCCGACCACTTTCGATTTTTCGAGCGGATGTTTGTAAACAACTTGTGCAACAGGGTATTGTGCTTCCTTATCGGTCACAATTTTCACAAGGGTTTCCTTGTGATCCGGAATATCGAAATACACTTTTTTACGAGGATTCTGTGGCATTGGAATGGCTGAAAATTTTTCCTGTACCGTTTTCACCATTTTTTCCTGGTCGAAATCGCCTACAATCACTACCGCTTGTAAATCAGGGTGATACCAGTCGTGCCGGAACCTTCTCACCGCATCGGGCGGGCAATGTTCAATAATATCTTCTTTGCCTGAAATATATCTGTCGGCATATTTCGAATGATACATCAATACCGGCCAGTACTCTTTTCTCATTCTTTCGTCAGCACTTTTGTGACCTCTTAATTCTTCCAGAATAACACCGCGTTCAAGATTTATTTCCTCGTCAGAGTCTGTATTCTGACAAGCCCAGTCGTATAAAACCTGCAAACCTTTTTCAATGTATTCAGCCGAATCGAGCGGAACAGTAATGGTGTAAACCGTTTCGTCAAAACTTGTGTATGCATTGATTTCGGCACCGAAGTCCATCCCGATTGATTCGAAATATTTTACTAATTCATGCTTCGGGAAATTTTTGGTTCCGTTAAACGACATGTGTTCGCAAAAGTGCGCCAGTCCCTGCTGATCGTCGTCTTCATCCACCGAACCTGCCTTTACAACAAGGTACAACTCAGCACGGTTTTTTGGATTGTCGTTGGAACGCACATAATAAGTCATCCCGTTTGGAAGAACACCTTTACTAACTTTCGGATCCTGGGGAATTTTACTCTGTAAATCGAAATTGGTCTGGGCAGAAAGCAAACCTGAAACTGTAAAAAGGATTAAACTGAAAAGAATTTTCATAACAAACTGAATTATATTTTACTGAAAATATGTACCGTAAAAACGGCGAAAATTACAACAAATTAACCAATGATTGGTTTAACCGCCACTGCAAATGCGTCTTCTTCGTTCGAAGGAATATTGGGATACAAGTGCCTGATTTCCTCGGGTGCATTCTGAGTCAGAAATGAATGGTGCGTAAATTCAAGCAGGTCAAAATCGTTGTAGTCGTTGCCTATTCCGATGGTTGTCTCGTTTGTGATATTGTATTTTTCGCAGATATGTTTGATTCCATTTCCTTTCGAAACCGAATGATGAAAAACCTCGGCCCAGATAAAACCTTTTGTAATGGGCGACGAAGCACGGATGACCCTGATTTCAGGGCAAACTGCTTCAATATCCGATTTCAGTTTTGCAAACCGCTCTTCGTTTTCAGGAATAATTACAAGAAACTGGCACATTTCGGTTTCCGGTAAATTGCTGACATCGAGCCCGAAAGCAAAAGCCTGGTTGTAACTGAAATATCGCTCAAATTCCTCACACGGATTTTCGCCACGGAAATACCAGTGCTGATGATTCTCAGGAACCGGAAAGAAAGCATGAAAATTCACTTTTTCGCCAATAAAATATTTAAGCAGTTTTTTTACTGAATGACGGGCCAGGTTGCAACTGTACATATTCTGCCGGTTACTCCAGTCGTAAATACCGGCGCCGGAAGAGTAAACAATGTAATCGAAAGGCGTTTCGGGGGCCAGTACATCTTTTACCTTTTTCATGTTTCGGCCTGTAGCTGCCACACGAATTACATTCTTTTGTCCCAATAAATGAAGCGCTTCCAGGTTTTTAGGGCTGATGGTTTTATCGTTTCTCAGAAACGTTCCATCAAGGTCGGTGGCTACAAGGCGGGTATTTGTTAACGGGTTTTGCATAAAACTGAATTCGAAGATGAATTTATTTTTTCAGCAGTTCAAACAATTCTTTGTTGATGTACAATGTTTCACGGCCAACTTTTTGTGATTCAAGAATTCCAATTCTTTCTAATTCCTGTAAATATCTCGAAGCTGCCTTTCTTTCCACTTTCAGTTGATTCACAACAAATTCAATTTTTGAATACGGTTGCTCAAAAAGCAACTCAATAAGCTCCTTTTTATAAATTTTTGGAGATTCAGTCTGTACTTTTTCTATTGTTTTATCCAATAAGTTTTTTATTGCTGTAATCTTTTCAATTGTCTTAAGAGAAGTTACTTCTACAGCCTTTAACATATACAGAATCCATTCTTCCCATTCATCATTTTTGTTAGTTTGATTTAATAACCTGTAATAATCCTTTTTATTTTCTATGATGTAGGAACTCAGGTACAGAATCGGGATATCTATTGATCCATTCAAAATGAGATATAAAATATTCAATATCCTGCCAGTTCTGCCATTGCCATCATAAAACGGGTGAATGCTTTCGAACTGGTGATGCAATACCGCCAGGTTTATCAACGGTGATATTTCATCAGCTGGTTGGTTAAAATATTCTATGAATCCCGCCATTAAATCAAGGATTTCATGTTTATCCTGAGGCGGTGTATAAACCACTTCTCCGGTCTGGTCATTTTTCAACACTGTTCCTGGCATCGACCTTATTCCGGCATCATTTCCTGTCAGTTCTTTCTGAATCATCAGAATATCATTCAAACGGAGAAATCCCTGTTTTTTTATAAAATCAAATCCTCTGAAAACAGCTTTTCTGTAATTCACAACTTCTTTTGTCGCCAAAGCAACATTTAAACTTTTAATTGCCAGCGCTTTATAAAGCTCGTCATGTGTTGTTATGATATTTTCAATTTCAGAACTTCCTTTTGCTTCTTTTAAAACAATGGCATTTATCAACATCGACTGATTGGGCAATGTCTTCCCTATTCCCTTTAATTCGGCAAGTGCGGCAGTCGCTTTATTGGCTTCCTTTAAAATTCTGATAGTTTCTATTTTTCCGTTGTTGGGAGGAAAATCAGACAGTTTCCGATTTGGTGCTTTTTGTCCCATGTTTTTATTATCTGTACCAAAAGTATAAAAAAAAGTACACATTTCTTTTATATGGGATTTTTTTGTACATTCAGCAGTTAAAAAATGTATTCAACATATTAACCAAAAATCGATGAAAAAAGAAATTTCAAACTTGA
>JBBIPU010000173.1:0-7448 GCA_037442685.1 Draconibacterium sp.
AAGATTTGTCGCTGGCTCTTTTTGTTTTTGCAGCAGTGAGGTCTTCACTTTGAGTGGAACCCTGCTTCAAATAATCTGAAAAAGAAGCCAAACTCGCCAATATTTTAAGAATTCCCCGGAAAGCCGGAATGTTAACGAATTCAAAATAAATACAATGAATAAAACATTTTACCAATAATTTTGTTTCTTTGTCAGTAGTAAACATTAATGTTAAAGAAACTCAGCCATATTATTTTAGCCTCGTTTCTGTTGATTTCAACAGTGGGAGTGGTTGTTTCAAAACATTACTGCAGTGGTTCATTTGTTTCTGTTTCATTGTTTCACGAGGCGAAATCATGCTGTGGCGACAGCGATTGTTGTCACAACGAAGATCAGTTTTTTAAGGTCAATGACGATTTTTCAGCGCCTCTGATTCAGGATGCCCCCGAACTGACATCAAATGATATTTTCGGCTCAGGGTTGTTTGTTCCTGATTTAGATATCATTCCTGAAACTGAAAAAACTGTAAATTTCATCGATACTTCACCTCCTCCGCCTGACATTCAAAAAGTCCTTTCCCTGAAACAGGAATATCTTTTATGATAATTTTATGATAAACAAAACGTTCTTTTCTGTCGAAAAGAGCTGTTTTCCTGTGCGTTCATTTTTCATTTTTAAAATCATAGAAATCAGGGTATGTTAAACAGAATCATACGTTTCTTCCTCGAAAACAGAATGATAACCATTTTGCTTTTTGTGGTTTTCATTTTGCTTGGAACGGTTTATGCGCCGTTCAACTGGCACACCGGATTTTTGCCGCGCGATCCGGTTGCCGTGGATGCAATTCCCGATATTGGCGACAACCAGCAGATTGTGGCAACTGAATGGATGGGCCGTTCGCCAAAAGATATCGAAGACCAGATCACTTATCCGCTCACAACTTCGCTGGTTGGAATTCCCGGTGTAAAAACCATCCGGAGTACTTCCATGTTTGGTATGTCGTTCATTTACATCATTTTCGAAGACAATATTGAATTTTACTGGAGCCGGTCACGAATTCTTGAAAAATTAAATTCGCTCCCGGCCGGAACATTACCGCAGGGAGTTCAACCCACGCTCGGCCCCGATGCCACAGCGCTTGGACAGATTTTCTGGTACACGCTCGAAGGCCGTGATCCAAAAACCGGGAAACCAGCCGGTGGCTGGGATCCGCAGGAATTACGCACCGTTCAGGATTACTATGTAAAATATGCCCTTACTTCTGCAAACGGAGTTTCTGAAGTCGCTTCCATCGGCGGTTTTGTAAAGGAGTACCAGGTGGATATCGACCCGAACGCCATGAAGTCTTTTGGCGTTTCGGTGATGGACATCATGCAGGCAGTGAAGAAAAGCAATCTCGATATTGGCGCTGAAACCATCGAACTCAATAAAGTGGAATATGTGATCCGCGGGCTGGGTTATATTAAAAACCTCGACGATTTAAAGGAAGCTGTGGTTGCAGTGCGTAATAATATTCCGGTCAGGGTGGGCGATGTGGCAAGAGTGAATTTCGGACCGGCAACCCGTCGTGGAGGTCTTGATAAAGACGGAGTGGAAGCCGTGGGAGCTACTGTTGTTGCCCGTTACGGTTCAAATCCGATGGAAGTAATCAACAATGTAAAAGCAAAAATTGCTGAAATTACGCCGGGACTGCCGCAAAAAACACTTGCCGACGGAACCGTTTCAAAAGTTACAGTCGTACCCTTTTACGACCGCACCGGGTTGATCAGGGAAACCATCGGAACACTTGAATCTGCATTATCGCACGAAATCCTGATCGCAATTATTGTTATTATCATTCTTGTGCTGAATCTGCGTGCTTCGATATTGATTTCTTCTCTTTTACCGGTGGCAGTGCTGATGACTTTTATCGTGATGAAATGGGTAGGTGTGGAAGCCAATATTGTGGCGCTTTCAGGCATTGCCATTGCCATTGGAGTAATGGTGGACGTGGGGATTGTGTTTGTGGAAAACATCATCCGCAACCTTGAACTACCTGAAAATAAAAATGCAAAAGGGAAACATCTTGCTACAGTAATCTACAATTCCACAGTTGAAGTTTCATCAGCAATTACAACTGCTTTGGGCACTACTATTGTCAGTTTTCTGCCTGTTTTTGCCATGCAGGCTGCCGAAGGAAAATTATTCAAACCGCTTGCTTTCACAAAAACCTTTGCTTTGCTGGCTTCTTTCCTGCTTGGAATCATAGTTCTGCCTACTTTGGCCAATATTTTTTTCTCGATCAGTTTCGATAAAAAAAGGATAAAGAGAATATTCAGTTTCATCCTGATTTCAGCCGGAATTCTTTGCACAATCTTCTGGAAACAGCTTCCGGCGCTGGCGCTGGTTGTGATTGGTCTGAATAACCTGTTTGAACATAAATGGCCCGAAAACAAAAGGCACATTACCAATATTATAAATATTGCCATCACACTGCTGGTCGCTGTCTGGTATCTGACCACCGAATGGCTACCCCTCGGCGCCAGTAACAGTAATATTTCCAATTACATTTTTGTTGCCATTTTAATTGCTGTGGTTTTAGGCGCGCTTTTACTGATTGTGCATTTCTATGTTCCAATTCTGAAATGGGCGCTTAGGAACAAAATGACATTTTTGGCGCTGCCGGTTGTGACCATTCTTTTCGGAGTGCTGATCTGGCTGGGAGCTCAACGGATTTTCGGATTTTTACCTGAAAAACTTAAAGCAACTTCTGTGTGGAATTCTTTTGAAAAGAAATTCCCGGGAACAGGTAAGGAATTCATGCCGTCGCTCGACGAAGGCTCATTCCTGTTAATGCCAACCAGTATGCCCCACAGCGGAATTGAAGCCAACCAGGATTATGTTGAACTTTTAGACAAGCGGCTTTCTACCATTCCTGAAGTCGAACTTGCAGTGGGGAAATGGGGACGGATCAATTCGGCACTCGATCCGGCGCCGGTGCAGATGTTTGAAAATACCATCAATTATGTTCCTGAATTTATTCTTGATGAAAACGGTCGCCGGATGACATTCAAAACTGATAAAGAAGAAAATTTTATTCTGAAAGACGGGACAACGTACAATCCTGAGCGCGATGGGTTCCGGAAAATGAAACCGGAAGAACTGGTGCCTGATAAAAACGGAGAATATTTCAGGCAGTGGCGACCTGAAATTAAATCACCCGACGACATCTGGAACGAAATTGTAAAAGTCACCAATATTCCGGGATTGACTTCGGCGCCAAAACTGCAACCCATTCAAACAAGACTGGTGATGCTGGCAACAGGAATGCGTGCTCCGATGGGATTAAAAGTGTATGGCCCCGATCTGGAAACCATCGAAAAAGCCGGAATTGAACTGGAATCCACCTTAAAAGGAGTTCCTTCCATTCAGGCTTCATCGGTTTTTTACGACCGCGCTGTCGGCGCACCTTACCTCGAAATAAAACTAAACCGGAATGCAATTGCCAGGTACGGGATGACAGTGGAAGATGTACAGGAAATATTGCAGGTGGCAGTGGGCGGAATGACACTCACCACCACAGTTGAAGGCAGGGAACGTTTTCCGGTCAGGGTGCGTTATGCACGCGAGTTGAGAAGCACTCCTGAAGAAATCAAAAAAATTCTGGTTCCGTCTTCATCCGGTGTTCAGGTGCCACTTGGCGAACTTGTGGATATCGGTTACACCCGCGGTCCGCAAATGATCAGAACCGAAAACACCTTTTTAAACGGGTACGTCATTTTCGATAAAGTGGAAGGAAAAGCAGAAGTGGATGTGGTGGAAGAAGCCCAAAAATTTCTGAAAAACAAAATCGATTCGGGAGAGTTGGTTTTACCCGCCGGGGTCAGTTATTCGTTTGCAGGAAATTACGAACAGCAAATCAGGGCCACAAAACGGCTGGCCATTGTAATTCCCATAAGTTTGATGCTGGTATTTCTTTTACTCTATTTTCAGTTTAAATCGTTTACAGCTTCATCTATCCACTTTTCAGGAGTGTTTGTGGCTTTTGCGGGAGGTTTTATCATGCTGTGGCTTTACAGCCAACCCTGGTTTCTGAACTTTTCAGTTGACGGAATAAATATGCGGCACCTTTTCCAGATTCATACCATCAACCTGAGTGTGGCGGTCTGGGTCGGATTTATCGCGCTGTTCGGCATTGCCACCGACGATGGCGTAATTATGGGTACTTACATTCACCAGGTTTTTGAAGACCGGAAACCAGCCACAGTTCAGGAAGTGCGCGAAGCTGTTGTAATTGCAGGGAAAAAAAGAGTCCGCCCGGCAATGATGACGGCGGCAGTTGCCATAATAGCATTGCTGCCGGTGCTCTCTTCAACAGGCAAAGGTTCTGATATTATGGTACCGATGGCAATCCCGACTTTTGGCGGGATGGTTATTCAGATCATGACCATGTTTGTCGTTCCCATACTTCAGTGTTTCTGGCGCGAAGGTGAAGTGAAAAAACAGGCCGGAAAATTAGTAACTCTTGATAATTAAAGTCATGAAGAATCTCAAAATATATTTAATAATAGCTGGGTTGACATTGCTGCTGATTCCGGTTTTTGCGCAGAAACCTGATGCTTTGACACTTGATTCAGCTTTGATCATTGCAGCAAAAGAAAATCCGGATGTAAAAGCTGCTTTTAACCAGTACCTGGCATCGCTCGAAAAAGTTCCGCAGGTGGGTGCATTGCCCGATCCGCAGGCATCGTTTGGTTTTTTCATTAAACCAATGGCGATTGTTGGAGGAAACCAGGTCGGCAATATCGAAATAATGCAAATGTTTCCATGGTTTGGCACGCTGAAACAGGCTAAAGATGAAGCTTCTGAAATGGCAAAGGCAAAATTTGAAGTTTTCAGTGCCGCCAAAGCCGACCTTTTCTACCAGGTAAAATCGGGCTGGTACCAGCTGATGAAAATTGACCGTGAAATTTCTCTGGTCAAAGAGAATATCGAATTGCTGAAATCGATTGAAAAACTGGCACTGGTAAAATTTCAGTCGCCGCAGGAAAACGGAATTTCTGAAGAAACTGGCGGAAATGGTTCAATGAATTCAGTTTCCGGAGGAAATATGAATTCAGCCGGAGGAGGAATGAACGGGATGAATTCAACACAGAATCAGGTAAAAAACGAAGCAATGTCTTCCGGTCAGAACAGCGGGATGCAGGAAGGAATGGTTTCAAAAGGATCAGGATTGAAGGACGTGCTCCGTGTACGTATGGAAATCCTTGAACAACAAAACAAACTTTCGCTTTTGACCGATCAGCGAAAAACTGCCGAAACAGGATTTAATGTTTTGCTGAACCGCAATGTTGATATTCCGGTGAATATTGCCGATTCATTAAAAGAAACGGCCATGCCCTATGAAAAATCAGCCATTGCAGACAGCATTTTCACCAATAATCCGATGCTTGCCATGCTCGGAAATGAAACAGCTTCTTATGGTTTTATGGAACAAAAAGCCCGGAAAATGGGATTGCCGATGTTTGGTATCGGGCTGAATTATATGATCAACCAGAAAAGGGAAGGCAATACTTACATGATGAACGGCAACGATATGGTAATGCCGATGGTTTCGGTTTCGATACCGATTTACAGGAAAAAATACAACTCGATGCAAAAAGAAGCGCAATTGATGCAGGAAGTCGCAAAACAACAGACAGTCAGTTTGCAAAACAACCTGCAATTACAGTACAGGAGCTTCATCCAGAATATTGATGACGCTGAGCGAAGGATAAAATTGTACACTGAACAGGAAGAACTGGCGCGCAAAACGACCGATCTTTTATTATCAGCTTTTGCAACCAGCGGAACCGATTACGAGGAAGTGCTGCGAATGCAGTACAAGGTTCTCGATTACGGATTTAAACATGTGGAAGCCATTGCCGATTATAATACTTCGGTTGCACTGGCCGAAAAATTAATGAATGCAGTAAAAATTGAAGATAATGGAACGAAGTAATCATCATCATTTTCACCCCCAACCCCCTGAAGGGGGCAATAGTTTCAACTTGCTGAAAGAAGTCCCCTTTAGGGGATTTAGGGGTTAACTAAAAATCGAATCATTAAATTATTTTGAAATGAAAACAAATAAAATATTATCCAATAAATATTTAAGAGGCACTCTTCTGGTTCTTGCCGGAATCCTGATTGGATGGTTGATTTTCCATTCACCAAAACCCTCAGAAACAACAGAAGTACACGAACATTCGGAAGCAGAACAAACTGTCTGGACCTGTTCCATGCACCCGCAGATCAGGATGGACAAACCGGGAAAATGCCCGATTTGCGGAATGGATCTGATCCCGCTTAAAAGTACCGATGCGGAGATTGATGACCAGGCAATTAAAATGAGCGAATCGGCGGTTAAGCTCGCAGAAGTTCAGACTTCGGTGGTAACAAGGGGAGCAACTTCAAAAGAAATTTTATTGTACGGAAAAATCAGGGTTGACGAACAGTTGAAACAATCGCAGACCGCAAATGTTCCGGGCCGGATCGAAAAACTGATGGTTAACACAACTGGTGAAACAGTAAAAAAAGGACAAAGTGTTGCCACTATTTATTCCCCCGAGTTAGTTACAGCCCAGAAAGAACTTCTGGAAGCACTTTCCTTAAAAGACAAATACCCGTCGCTCGTGGAAGCAGCCCGCGAAAAGCTGCGCAACTGGAAACTTACGGAGGAACAAATCGCCGACATTGAAAAATCGGGAAATGTAACTTCCAACTTCGATATTTTTGCTACTACTTCAGGAGTTGTGGTTAACCTGAAAGTAAACACAGGCGATTATATTTCCAAAGGTTCTGTGTTATTCGATGTTACCGGTTTATCGAAAGTCTGGGGGGTATTTGATGCTTACGAGTCAGACCTGCCGTGGATTTCGTTGAATCAGCAGGTGGATTTTACCACACAGTCAGTTCCGGGAAAAACATTTTCAGGAAAAATCACTTTTATCGATCCGGTTATTGATCCGGTAAAAAGAACTGCAGGCGTGCGGATTGAACTGGATAATTCATCAGGACAACTGAAGCCCGAAATGTTCATCAACGGAATTATTCATCCAGGTTTAAAAAATGGCAGCGAAGACCTGACCATTCCTCAATCGGCAGTTTTATGGACAGGTACCCGATCAGTGGTTTATGTAAAAGTTCCTGGTGCTGAACAACCCACCTTTAAAATGAGGGAAGTGACACTGGGCGCTGCCACAAAAGATAATTTCGTTGTGACCGACGGCTTAAATGAAGGTGAGGAAATTGTTACCAACGGCGCTTTCAGTGTTGATGCTGCCGCCCAGCTGGCTGGAAAACCGTCGATGATGAATCCTTCAGGAAGCAAAATAACATCAACTATGCCGGGAATGGATATGCCCGGCGATGCCAAGCCTGAAGATAATCAAAGTATGCCGGGAATGGATATGCCAGGTGACTCCAAACCTGAGGATAACCAGAGTATG
>JBBIPU010000174.1:0-7406 GCA_037442685.1 Draconibacterium sp.
ACTTCATCTGCAATCTTAATCAAATCAGCACGTTTACCCGTTATGTAAAGTTTATATCTTTACAACACTTAAGTTCAGCCGGGTGAGTAGATCAAACCATAAAAAAATAATTGCTTCAGTTACCAGCGACCTGGTTTCCGACAATCGCGTCCATAAATATTGCTCCACCTTGCAGAAAATGGGATTTGAAATATTGCTTGTGGGTAGGAAACTACCTGTAAGTTTGCCTGTTGCCGGAAGAAATTACCGGACAAAACGTTTCAAACTGCCCTTTATCAGAGGTCCTCTTTTTTATGCTTCGTACAACATCAGGCTTTTCTTTTTCCTTCTGTTTTCAAAATTCGATGTGCTTCTTTCAAACGATCTGGATACACTTCCGGCTAATTTTCTTGCTTCAAAAATCAGGAAAAAACCGCTGGTGTACGACAGTCATGAGTATTTTACCGAAGTTCCGGAGTTGGTCAACCGTCCGAAAGTAAAACGAATCTGGGAACGGATTGAACAGAATATTTTGCCCCAAATCCGCTATTCAACCACTGTTTGCCAGTCGATTGCCGATATTTACAATAGGATTTACGGCTCACAATTTCAGGTAGTAAGGAACCTTCCGGTGGCAACAGAAAAACCATCCAACCTGATAAATGAAAACAAAACTGAAAAAATTATTCTCTACCAGGGAGCGCTGAATATTGGCCGTGGATTGGAACAAGCCATTCTGGCTATGAAATTGATAAAAAATGCAAGGTTTGTTTTAGCTGGCGATGGCGACATCAGAAAACAACTGGAAGAACAGGTGCAAAAAGAAAACCTGCACGGCAAGGTGTTTTTCAAAGGCAGGCTGAGCATTGAAGAACTTAAAACACTTACACCGACTGCCGATCTGGGGCTTTCGATCGAGGAAGACCTCGGTTTAAACTACCGGTTTGCATTGCCAAACAAACTATTTGATTACATCCAGGCTCAGGTTCCAGTTCTGGTTACCAACCTGCCCGAAATGGCTGCAATCGTAAATCACTACAATATCGGGGCAATCGCTGAATCGCCCGAACCTTCGGTTTTGGCTGAAAAAATAAATGATTCACTGAATAACGAAGAAAAAAGAAGAATCTGGAAAAATAACCTGCCCCGGGCAGCAAAAGAACTCACCTGGAAAAATGAAGAGAAAGTAATTCATTCAATTTTTTCGCAATTCCTGAAATAATCGGGCATCAGGATTCAAGATTCAAACATCCGGTATGCAATATCCAGATTCCCTATCCAGCATCCAGAATCCAGTATCAAGAATCCAGTATCAAGAATCCAATCAATAATTCCTTTCCAGCAAGCTTTCAAAATCGAAAGTTGAATTATCTGCCTCAGAGTCGCTGATCAGGCCATTTGCACAAACAAGCGTTCGTTTAGGTTTACCGGCAATCGACGCGTAATCATGCGTCACCATTATTATCGTTTTCCCCTGTTGATTCAAATGAACAAACAGATCAATGATTTCGGAAGAAGTTTCGGGATCGAGATTTCCGGTAGGTTCATCGGCAAGAATCAGTTGAGGTTCATTCAGAATTGCCCGTGCAATAACCACTCTTTGCTGTTCTCCCCCGCTTAACTGGTGTGGCATTTGCGATATTTTATCGAGAACGCCCACACTGTCAAGAACTTCGGCAATCCTTGATTCGATTTCAATTTTATCTTTCCAGCCGGTGGCTTTCAGTACAAAAGAAAGATTATCGTGCACATTCCTGTCGGTCAACAACCTGAAATCCTGGAAAACAACACCCAGTTTTCGCCTCAGTTCGGCCCTTTCTTTTTGTTTTATACCATGCAGTTTGTGACCAACCACTGTTCCGCTTCCTGAAATCAGAGGAATTTCCGCGTTTATTGTTTTAATAAGGCTCGATTTACCTGTGCCAACCTTACCAATCACATAAATAAACTCCCCGCTGCCAATAGTGAGGTTTACATCCGAAAGTATCAGATTATCACGTTGATAGATATCGGCATTAATCAGTTCAACTATTTTTTTTGCTTCCATAATCCAAAGATAAACCGTTAATAACAGGCAAAATAATTTTAACACAAAATAATAAACAAAAGAAATAAACAGTTTCTTGTTAAGAAATTAGAAGCATTTGGCGCCATTCTCCATTACTAATCATCTAAATTAGAAGATTAAAATATTTTAATCCGCTTCGGAATTTTAAAAAGCGACTGTTTGGCACCAATTCATTAGAAATGAAACAATAAAAGCATGAAAACACTTCGGATTACATATTTCGTTTTGCTGATTCTGTTAACTCAAACCTATGCACAAAGCCAGGAGACGGCATATTACGACAATGTTCAGCACGAAATTGACGTTGCAAAAGAGCTGTTTGCCAAAGGAAAATATATTTCCACTTACTACGAATTCCGTAAAATTCAGGACAAAGTCGATCCTCAATCCGAATTGTATTCCGAGGCAGAATATTTCAAATCGGTTTCGGCGTTAAAAGCCGGTTATTCTGCCGGTAGCAAAATGCTGACAAGTTTTACCAAAGATTATCCCGAAAGTCCGTACATCAATAATGCATGGTTTAACCTTGGCGATTTTCAGTTCGAAAAGAAGCAATATGCGGTTGCAATCAAGACATTTTCGAACGTAAACCGGAAGGATCTGAACGAGACCGATCAGGCCAAAATTGCTTACCAGAACGGTTATTCGAACCTGATGACCGATAATCTTGAAACAGCAGCAAAAGAGTTCAGTGCGGTAAAAGATGCAAACAGCATTTACAGCAAACCGGCTACTTATTACTGGGCTCATATTATGTATGTTAACGAAAATTTCGACCAGGCGCTCGAAGGATTCAGAAAACTGAACAACGATCCCGCTTACTCAAAGGTTATTCCTCTGTATATCAGCCACATTTATTATAAACAAAAGAAATATGACGAAGTGGTAAAATATACCATACCGGTGATAAACAATGTGGAAGAAGCACAAAAAGGCGAATTGTCGAAGATTGTTGGCGATTCCTATTTTCACCTCGAACAGTACGACAAAGCGATACCTTACCTCGAAACATATTTCTTATCAACAAAGCTTACAACGCGCGAGGAAAACTATGTTTTAGGGTACTGTTATTACATTACCGGAAGTTATTTCAAAGCCGCGCCACTGATGGAAAAAGCATCGAAAGGCAACGATGTGATGGCCCAGAATGCTTATTATCATTTGGCCGACTGTTATGTTAAAACCAACGAAAAAGAGAAGGCAAAAATGGCTTACGACGCCGCGTCGAATCTCGATTTCGATAAAAATATCAAAGAGGATGCCCTGTTTAATTATGCCAAACTCACCTACGAACTTTCGTATTCGCCTTTCAACGAAACAATCAGGGCTTTCGACAAGTATATCGAGCTTTATCCGAGTTCGGAACGAAATGCTGAGGCTTACCGAATTCTGAGCGAAGTTTACATGGCTACAAGAAATTATAAAGATGCGATTGCGTCTATTGAAAAGATCAAAACAAAAACCCCGACTATTCTGAAAGCATACCAGCGTGTTACGTATTACCGCGGACTTGAATTATTCAATAACCTGGCTTACAATCAGTCAATTGAGTATTTCGATCTTTCGCTTGCAAATGGCAGTTACGATCCAAAAATTAACGCTCTTGCCCAATTCTGGAAATCAGAATCTTTGTACCGTGTCGGCGATTATAATAACGCGATAAACGGATATACAAGATTTCTTTTAACAAAAGGCGCTTCCTCTCTGCCCGAATTAAAAGATGCTGAATACAACCTTGCTTATTCATATTTTAAACTCGATGATTATACATCGGCTTCAACACATTTTAAAAAGTACATTGCTTCCACTCAGGGAATGCGTACCGAAAAACAGGCAGATGCACTTAACAGGATTGGTGACTGTTTTTTCATCAATGCCGATTACGCACAGGCAGTTCAAAACTACCAGCAATCGTTTAGTATGAAAATTTATGAACCCGATTATGCACTGTTTCAGATTGCTGCCTGCAAAGGTTTACAGCGGGACCAGCAGGGGAAAATACAAAAACTCGAAGAATTACTGGCTTCTTTTCCTGAATCCGGTTTTCAGGATGATGCTTTGTACGAATTAGGCAGATCGTACGAAAGATCAGGTGAAAACGCAAAAGCGGCAGAACAATACAACAAAATAATTCAAAGTCAGACTCAGAATAACTTCTACAGAAAAGCACTCTTGCAACTGGGTTTGATCAATTACAACAACGGCGACTACAACAAGGCACTTGCCCAATACAAGGAGGTGACCGAAAAGTTTCCCGAAACCCCCGAAGCGCAGGCAGCTTTGATGGGCATAAAAAACTGTTATGTAGAAATGAACAATGTTGAAGCCTATTTTGATTACGCCAGAAAAACCGGGACAAATGTGAATATCTCTGCAAATGAGCAGGATTCGTTAACTTACATGGCTGCCGAAAGAATGTACATGGCAGGCGATAAAACTGCACAGGCTCAGTTGGAAAAATATCTTCAGCAATTTCCTGACGGAAGCTTTGCACTGAACAGCCATTTTTATCTTGCTGAAATTCTGTACAACGAGGGAAAATATTCTGAAGCAAACGTTCATTATACGTACGTAACCAATCAACCCGAAAATATTTTCACCGAGCAGGCTTTATCAAAGGCAGCTGAATTAACACTGAATGCAGGAAAATATCCTGAAGCGCTCGAACTGTGCAACCGGCTTGAAAAAGCAGCCAGCGGAAAATGGAATGTTTTAAGGGCAAATTTCGGCCAGATGAGATGTTACCTGAATCTGAAAGATTACAACAATGCCATTCTGGCTGCCGGAAAAGTAAAAAAGTCGGAAGTGGTTAACGAGGCAATGATCCGCGAGGCAAATTATTCGGAAGGAAAATCGTATTATGAATTGAAAAACTATCCGAAAGCGCTGGAAAGTCTGAAGATTGTGGCAAAAGACGTTTCGTATGAACAGGGAGCTGAAGCAAAATATCTTGTTTCTGAAATATATTTTCAACAGAAAGATTTACAAAAATCGGAAAACGAGATCATCGATTTTGTTTCGAAAAACACGCCTTACCAGTACTGGCTGGGAAAATCGTTTTTGTTGCTGTCCGATATTTACCTGAGCCGGAACGACCAGTTTCAGGCCAAACACACTTTAAAAAGTCTGTACGAGAATTACAACGATGACAATGATGGCATCAAAGCCGAAGCTTCAAAAAAACTGTTGATTATTGAAAACGAAGAAAAAGCTGAACAGCAAAAAGCCATCGACAGTTCGTTTCAGATAAAAATTAAAGAACAATAAAACCTGAAGTCATGCAGATCAATATAAAATCAATTCTACTGGTTATTTTAACTGGCATTGCAGTAACAGCAAATGCTCAGAAGGATACAACGATTAACCGCGAGGTTGAAGTTGTGAAATCTTTCAAACCCACTTTACAGGATGTGCATAAAATAAACGAAATGCCAAAAATTGAGGAACCAGAAATACAGAAACCATCTTTTAATTACAACATAAAAAGCGAACCGGTTGATAATACTTTCGCTGTAAATCAGTTAAAAGCTGCAAGCATTACAACTTCGCCAAAGGAGGATAACGGTTACGGACTGGTAAGGGCAGGTCTGGGGAATTACAATAAACCTTACGGCGAATTCTTTTTCAATCACCTCACTTCAAAAAATTCGATTTTCGGAATTCATGCCATGCACCTTTCGTCGCATGGAAAACTTGACCTCGAAGGCGGCGACCGTGTTGATGCACCTTTTTCAAAAAACGAAGCTGAATTGTATTACAACCAGTTCATTAAACAGTCAATTCTTTCAGTAAATGCCGATTACAACCGCGATGGATTCAATTATTACGGATATCCGGTTGGCCCGGTTCCTGCACCCCTTCTCGAAGAAAACCAGACAGTTAACTACTTTGGAACCAAACAGGTATTTTCAAGAGGAGGAATACTGGTGAAACTTAATAATCCTTCGATCGAAATGAAAGATCCGTTTTTCGGTTTCGATTTTGATTATCATTATTTCAGCAATAAAACCGGCCAGAATGAACACTACGCCAAATTAATGACTCATTTTCAGCAACCTTTAAGCTTTGGCACCGGTTTACTCGGAGTTGGAATTTCGTACAACCAGGCAAACAACGTATTTAACCGCGTCACTGAAACCATCGGCAGCCGGCAGCAGTCGTGGTTGTATATAAATCCGGCAGTGTATTTTGGCAAAAAAATGTTCAACGCCACATTAGGCGTAAATACCTGGTATATTACCGACCAGGATTTAACAGGTCAGTTAAGGATTGCACCCAACATTCAGTTTAATTTTACACCTGTGAAAAACATTGTTAAACTTTACGCCGGGATAGGTGGAAACATGAACGAAAATCATTACTCAAAGATTGCTTACGAAAACCCTTTCGTCGATCCGGAACACGATGTAAAAAACAGTTTTGAAAAAATCAGGTTTTATGGCGGATTCGACGGAAAATTTGCATCGAAAACCAATTTTAAGATTGGAGTCGATTACTCTGTAACCGACGATCAGCCATTATATTATCTGCACCAATACACGCTTTTCGATCCTGATTTAAATCCTGTTGTGGTTGACAACGATTTCAAGGTTTTATACGACAACCTTAATTTATTCAAAATCAACCTCGAGATAATTCATCGTTCATCGGGTAAATTCGATCTGCTGCTTTCAGGCAATTACTACATGTACGATCCCGGCGAACAAACAAATGCCTGGAATATGCCCGACTGGGATGCAACTTTTTCAGCAGGGTACAAAATTACCGAACAGTTAAGTGTATCGGCCGATTTTTACCTGATTGGAACCCGGAAAGCTTTGATCATTGAAACGCCACCATCCAATGAATTATCAAATTCAGTGACTGAACCAATATATAAATCATTCAACCTCGATACTGCATTCGATATGAATGTTCGTGGCAATTATAAAATAACAGAGAAATTTTCGGTATTTGCCCAGCTCAATAATTTCGGCTTCCAGAAATACCAGCGATGGTTTGGTTACCCGGTGCAGAGTTTCAACTTTCTGGCCGGGGTAAGTTATTCGTTTTAATAAAAAACAATCATTTAAGAATCATTAATTTCGACTGTGGTCGGATGTTTATAGAAAATCACACTTTTCTTTAAACATTTTACTACACCCTGGTTTTACATTTTTCGTAATTTGATATCATTTTTGGTTCTAAAACGTATCGTGTGGGTATTATAATTTCAGGTTAATTAAAACTCATGGATTTTGGCATTTAAACTAAGCCAGCCTGCGGCACATAAGTAATAAGGTTCAGTTTTTTTGCCGATTATTACTCTTATGTAACTACTTTTTCTAAGCTGCCTGCAAAAGTTCTAATCTTCTTTTTA
>JBBIPU010000175.1:0-7251 GCA_037442685.1 Draconibacterium sp.
AGATAATCAAGCACATCTACAAGCGCCATCATGTACCAGCCGGTCCCACGACTCCAGAAATGCTTTGATTGCCCTGTTACCGGATTGCACCAACGTTGCTGCCGACTTTCATCCCAGGCATGATAAACAAGTCCGGTATTTGGATCAAGAGTTTCCTTATAAATTTCCTGAATCTGAAAAGCAGCTTCATTATACCATTCCGGCTGGTTAAAATCTTTGGCATACTGAACCATAAAAGGCGAAGCCATGTAAATACCATCCAACCACATCTGGTAAGGATAGATTTTTTTGTGCCAGAAACCGCCTGCTTTTGTTCGAGGTTGCGTTTCCATCTGGCTGATCAATGTTTTTGCAGCGATTTTATACTTTTGTTCGCCGGTTCGTTTGTATAAAACAAGTAAATCGGTTCCGGGCCTCACCCTGTCGATATTGTAATCACTGAGTTTATATCCTTTTATCGTTCCTTCATCCTTGACAAAATAATCGATGTAAGCTTTCATGTAAGCTGAATATTTGGGATCGACATCACCGAGTTTGTCAATAGCATAACCCAAAAGCGAATAATCATATTCGTATTTTGGTTTGTTCCCGTTATAGTAGATCAGACTATCATGCCGGGCAATTACAGCATCGGCAAATTTTATTGCCCACGATGTTTTTTTTTGTTCCGCAGCAGAAGGTTCTTTTTGCAAAGTAAAGATAGAAACGAATGAAATCAGAAAGAAAAATATTGTCAGTTTCATCAGTTTTAAATTTTGTACGATAAAAGTACATCGCTTTAATTTTGCTGAGAGGTCAGATTTTATCAAATTGCGGGTAAAAATTTCTTTCTTAAATAAACCAGCATCCTGATGCAGAAAATGTGACTATTTTTATCTGTTACGAATAATTATTTGCAGAACTGATGAACAGTAGAAATATTACAAATTGAAGAACTTTGAAATCTTCTTAATATCGAAAAGCTGAATATGAATCCGAAAATCTTGTTGAATACAGTTTTGTTGTTGTCTGTAATTGCATCATGTAAACCAACATTGAACAGAAGCGAAAAAATTGACCGGTTTGCGCTTGTAAACAGGCACAATGTTTTTATCAACGATTTTGATTCGCTTAATTCTTTGTCAGTTGGGAATGGGAAATTTGCATTTACAGTCGATGCCACAGGATTGCAGACCTTTCCGGAAATATACGACAACGGGGTTTGCCTCGGTACACAAAGCGAATGGGGCTGGCACAGTTTCCCGAATACAGGCGATTATAAACTGGAGGAAACTTTCAGCTATTATAATGTTGAAGGCAGAAAGGTCCCTTATGCAGTTCAATGGAAAGAACCGGAGAGGAAAAAGGAAGCAGCCAATTATTTCAGGGTAAATCCGCACCGGTTACATCTCGGAATGGTTGGACTGGAATTGTTACATACCGACCAATCACACGTTCGGAAAGAGGAAATTTCGGATATCAATCAGGAACTGGATTTATGGAAAGGGATAATTACGAGTTCTTTTCAGGTTGAAAAAGATTCTTTTAAAATTCAGACCTGTTGTCATCAGGAGAGGGATTTAATAGGGATTCAGATTAAATCTGAAAGGTTAAAAAGCGGACTTAACGGAATCAGTTTGAGATTTCCTTACCCGACAGGAAATTTTGGTGATAATGCCACTGACTGGAATCATCCCGGAAAACATCATTCCGAAGTTATTCAGCAAAATCTGAAAAGTGCGGTTTTTGTTCATTCAATAGATACGACAAGGTATTTTGTGAAAATAACCTGGAAAGGAAATGCCAGCCTGGTTGAAAAAAAACCTCATGATTTTGTGCTTTACCCCGATCGTAAAAATCATGAGTTTTCTGCCACAATTGAATTTTCGTCAAAAAACGATTTTAAAGATGATCTGACTTTTGATCGGGTGGAAAGAGATTCGGAGTTAAGCTGGAAAAATTTCTGGGAGACCGGTGGTGCAGTTGATTTTTCAGGAACCAGCGACCAGCGGGCATTTGAACTTGAACGCCGTGTGGTATTATCGCAGTATTTAACCCGGATTCAGTGTGCGGGAAATTATCCTCCACAGGAAACAGGACTTACTTACAACAGCTGGTATGGAAAACCGCACCTCGAAATGCACTGGTGGCACGGTGTTCACTGGGCATATTGGAACAGGACTGAAATTCTTGAAAAAAGCCTTATCTATTATTCTGAAATCTTTGAAAAGGCAAAACACAAGGCTGAAATCCAGGAATATCCGGGAGTTCGATGGCCAAAAATGACCGATTTGCAGGGAGATGATTCCCCGTCGGGAGTGGGAGAGTTTTTAATCTGGCAGCAACCACATATTATTTATTTTGCCGAATTGTGTTACCGGGAGCATCCCAGCAAGGAAACGCTTGAGAAATATGCTCCTCTGATTTTTGCCACGGCCGATTTTATGGCAGGTTTTGCACGGTGGGATGAAACCCAAAAAAGATACATTCTCGGGCCGCCGTTGATTCCGGCACAGGAAAGCCTCGAAAAAGATAAAACCTTTAATCCACCTTTTGAAATTGCATACTGGCACTGGGGGCTGAGTACTGCACAGAAATGGAGGGAAAGAATGGGACTGTACAAAAACGAAACCTGGCAGAAAGTGATCGACGGGCTCCCGGAATTTGCCCAAAAAGATGGTTTGTACCTTGCCGCTGAAAGTGCTCCCGATTCATATCAGAATGAACGGTATTACTCCGATCACCCGATGGTTTTGGGAGCTTTCGGAATGCTGCCATCAACGTTGAAAATGGATACATCAGTAATGGCTGCCACTTTCGACCGCATCAATGAAATCTGGAACCGGGAAAAAACCTGGGGCTGGGATTACCCGATGGCAGCCATGAGCGCCACACGTCTCGGAAAACCTGAAAAGGCTGTTGATTTACTATTGAAGGATGTAAAGAAAAACACTTATCTGAAAAACGGGCACAACTGGCAGGATAATCGCCTGCGGATTTATCTACCCGGAAATGGTGGCTTACTTACTGCCGTGGCAATGATGTGCGCAGGATATGAAGGAAATACTTCGAAAAATCCGGGATTTCCAAAAGACTGGAATGTAAAATGGGAAAACCTGAAACCTGTATTTTGATTTGGGTTTGAATATTCACAGTGCGATTATGAGTTATGACAAAGAATTGCCCGGTGAATTCTCTTCGGCAAAAAAAGATGACATCGCTCAAAGCGATGGCATCTTTCAGCTTTTATAATTTTACAACCACAAAAAATCAGAATTTAAAGCTTATTCCTGCTTCCAAACATAAGTTCCCACTGCTCCCGGTTGTAGTCTTACATTGGCGAATTTCCCGTTATATCTTATTCTGAAAGAATTTGTGTTAAAAGAATCGTTAGTAACAATCAGAATAATTTTTCCGTCGGGTGTGCGGAAAGCCACATTCGGAAGAATATCGTAATTTTCACTGATTCCTACCCGCATTGCGCTTTTTCCCTTTTGTTCCTCGTCTTCGGTTAAACTGATTACTTTATCACCTTTTTGTGTCGAAGCAATCCTGACCGATCCCGGCCTGACAAATTTAGAAGCATGTGCAACTGTATAATATGCAATGTTTTTGATGTAATTGTCTTTATCGATGGTAACTGCGCCCTGGCACATCGGACAACCACCATCATCGGTGTGAGGATCGTTCTGCGGGTCGGCGGCAAAATTCCAGAGAATTACATTGCGGCTCCAGTTTCCCATTGCACCAACGATTAAGCGTTTTACCTGCGATGCAATTTCAATGGTTTTACTGTCGGGTTTTTCAACCACCATTTGTTCGGTAAAATAAAGGTTTTTTTCAGGATGGGCAATATGCAATATAGTCATTGCACTTAACTCTCCTCCATAATGATGAAACCCTGATCCATCGACGAATTTTGCTGCTTCGGGGTCGTTCAGAATGGTCAGCGGGTAATCGATTCTATCGAGATTGTGATCGAAAAGAACTATTTTGGTTTTAATGTTTGCCTTTTCAAAAGCCGGGCCCAGATGATCGCGGATAAATTCGCGCTGATCGTTGGCAAGCATTGGCATACTCGGTGTATTGTTCGAATTCAGCGGTTCATTTTGAACTGTAATTGCATCGATTGTTATTCCGTGCGATTTCATTGCCTGAATATATTTCACAAAGTATTGTGCATAAACCCCGTAATACTCTTTTTTCAGGTTACCACCCTTGATTTTGCCGTTGGTTTTCATCCACACCGGCGCCGACCATGGCGAAGCCAGAATTTTAATATCAGGATTAACTGCCAGCACTTCTTTCATCACAGGAATCACATCTTTCAAATCCTGTGCGAGGTTGAATTTTTCCAGTTTTTCATCGGTTTCACCTTCTTTCAAATCGTCGTAGGAAAAGGTAAAACTGTTTAAATCGGAAGAACCAATGGTCATTCTGATGTAACTGACGCCAATATTATTTTCATCGGTTCTGAAAAGTTCGTTAATCAGCTTTTTACGTTCAGCCTGGCTCATTTTCATCATCAGTTCGGCGCTGCCACCTGTCATTGCAAAACCAAAACCGTCAACGGTTTGCATCTGCACTCCGTCGTCAACAGTAATAACCTGTCCCCAGCCTCGTTCGTTACCAAACTGTATTGTTTTCTCCTGCTTGCTGAACAACTGAACTCTGTCGGGAGTGGTTATCCAAGATTCTATTTCAGGAGAATTTGTTTGTGAAACTGCATGATTTACACTGAAAATTGCAAAAAATGCTGTCAGGATTTTAAGAGATTTCAGATTCATTTGTAATAGTATTTCGTTGATTTTTTCATTATTTGTATGCTACAGAAATGTTTTAAGTTACCAGGCAACTGTTATTGTTTCAGAAATCGTTCGTAAGTAACATTTTCCTTTGTTTGCGATCGGATAATGTAAATTCCGGCATCTAAATCTTCAACAGAAATGTCTGAATTGTTTTTAATATCAATAAAACTTTTTACAATCCGGCCATCAGAATTTATGACCGAAAGAGTTTTTGGCGTTGCACTGGGGTTTTCAGCCCATTCAACAGTTATATAATCCTGCGCGGGATTAGGATAAATTTTAAATTTTCCGGCAGGAATCTCATTCAAACCGGTTGTGTTTTGTTCCGGTTCGTAAACCCTGACATAATCGACAATAAACGAATCGGGATATTGCGCGGTTGCCGGATTGTTAGACCAGTACTGGTTTATTGCCCAGTCTTCGGTTGAAATTTCTCCGGTTACCTTTAAATATCCTTTCTGGTTGCAGACCCCGCCACCTTTCGAGCGCCAAGTTTCTTTCCCGTCGATGTAAAAAATGTAAATTTCTGGTGTCCATTCGAGCGTGTAAGTATGAAAGCCGTTCCTGATGCCTGAATAGGTTTTGTTAAATCCCACACTTTTGTGTTCGGCGCCGTAACCGTTCCAGTGAATGGCCTGGTTAATTTTGTCGGTCCATCCGAAACCTTCCATAATATCCACTTCCGAGCCATCCACTCCATCGTTGTAAATCGATCCGACATTTCCCTGCATCATCCAGAATGCCACCCACCATCCCGGTTGAGTTGGCAGTTTGCAGCGAATTTCGAATTTTCCGTAAAGAACCTCGAACTTACCTTTGGTTCGCACTGCACCCACGCTGTAATCGAATGCGTCGCTGTCGCTGTTTTTATTCGGGATTTTCCTCACCCTGATTACAAGATTTCCGTTTCCGTCGAGATAAGAATCCTCTTTGCTCCACCAACCGTCAGGCCCTTTATCATTATTTCTACGGTTGTATTCCTGACGGTCCCATTTATTGGGGTTTGGAATTCCTGTACCTTCGAATTCATCTGACCAGATTAGTTTTCCTTCACCGGTTTTTTCTGTGGATTTAAGCGATTGACCAAAAGATATAAACGAGATTAACAAACAACATAACAGATTTAGTACAGATTTCATAAGCTTGCCGGTTTAGATTATGGTTTAAAAATAAGAGAATTTGTTTTACCGGATAATAAGTTTCTCCACTTTTCTTCCGTTTAAAGTTTTGGTTTCTACAAAATAGATACCCGGAGCAACGTTCAATCCGAACGAAAAACTGTGGATTCCGGGATTCAGTACCTTATCTGAAATCAATTCAACAAGTTTCCCATCCTGGTTAATAACCGAAACAACAATTTTCTGAAGCACTGGATTTTCGACAAGAATTTGTGCTTCGCCTTCAGAAGGATTCGGATAAATTTTCAAATTCAGTTCACTCTTTTTTTTTGTGTCAACCGAAGTGCTTTTTTCGGAAACCACAACAAACTGGGGAGTTTCCGAAAGGGCAAGCTGAATTGTGTCACCTGTTATTTCAATGTCGGATTTTACTCCGTCCAAATCTTTATCCTGAAGTTTTACAAGGTAGGCGTATTCGGGCTGGTAACCCAAATCGAAAGAATAATTTAAGGTAGTTCCGCTGTCGGTTTTACTGTTTTTGATCCTTGTCCAGAATGCATAAACTTTTTCCTGTTCTTTTTGAAATTCGAAACAGAAAACTTCGTTGTTTCCAAGAAGTTCGCGGTACGATACAACACGGTTAAAAACCGCTTCACCCAAAAGGTTCTGCACAGTTGCCAGATAATAAAATGAAGGTTTTTTTGATAAACCCGAAGCCTGGTCTGTAATTAAACCACTCGAACTGTACTGCAGGGTATTTGTGCTGTTTGGGTCTTTGTCCATAAACATAAAAGCTTTCTCAAAACCCATTTTTAGTGCTACAAAGTACGATCGGATGATGTAATTTGCCTGTTGTGCTTTTGGTGCAAAAACATAAGAATGCGAAGTGGCAGTGTTGTAAGTGTCCCAGCCAAATTCGGTGAGCCAGACCGGCATTCCCGGCAATGTGTTGTTGCACCAGTTCATAAATGTTCCCAGGTTTTTTTCGAGACCATAATTTTCGTTTTCAGGTGAATATCCGTCTTTGTCGTCGGTACAGTAGGTATGAATATTAATTACATCGAAAGGAATTCTGCCATTTGAAGTAGCAAGTATTTTCTGAATGTAGGTCGTGTTGTTTTTTGCCAGCCCTGCCAGAACATGAATTGCGGTTGAATCGACCGATTTTATCCCGAGAAGCGGGTAATCTGCGCTTGTTTCAACGCCAAAACCATTGTGAACAGCATTGCAGTAAACCGCGTATTTCTCGGCTGGCCAAAGCGGGTTTTCCCACCAGTAGTCGGGTTCGTTGTCGTCTTCGTAATACTTGATATAATTCAGTCCGGTAACTTTATCGGCAGTTTCGA
>JBBIPU010000176.1:0-7202 GCA_037442685.1 Draconibacterium sp.
TTTTTTAATGACGATGCACGAACCACCAGATCGATGGGTAACATTAACCTTTTTCTGTAGTTCTGGCCTTTATTTATCGATTCAAAAAAAAGTTCAGCTGCTTTTTCTCCCATTTGAAAGGCCGGGTGGCTAACAGATGTCAGCGGCGGATCTACAATAATTGAATGGAATTCATCGGTAAATCCTGCAAGCGAAATATCATCAGGAATTTTATATCCACTAGTTTTAATTTCCAGCATTGCCGCAAAAGCCACTGTGTCGTTTATTCCAAAAATTGAATCGGGTTTTTTTTCCAGATTTAACAGGATTCTTGTTGCCCTTTTTGCATCTTCAATGCTAAGATTACATTGAATAAACAGGTTTTCATCGAATTCAAGCCCGCAATTTTTTAATCCGTTTAAATAACCCTCTTTTCTGTTTTGTGAAATATTCAAATGTTCGGGCCCCGAAATGTAGGCAATCCTGCGACATCCCTGTTCATAAAAATGTCTGGTTATTTTTTCTGCCGCTTCCTGTCCGTTAGCAATAACTGCCGGTACATCAAGCGATTCGCAAATCCGGTCGAAAAATACCAGCGGGATCTCATCTTTCAACAATTTTTCAAAATGTTCAAACCGATTGGTTTCCTGGCTCAGGCAGACAATAAATCCTTCAACACGCGATTTTAAAAGATTTTCAACCGATTCGATCTCTTTTTGTATCGATTCATTTGACGAAGAAATGACTACAAAATACCCGTTATTCTTTGCCACCTTTTCAATTCCCGATATTATCGAAGAGTAAAAATGAGTGTTAATGTCGGGAACAATCACGCCAATCATCCGGGTTTGCTGGTGCAACAATCCCATTGCCAGCGGATTGGGGATGTAGTTCCTTTCTTCTGCCAGTGCCTGTATCTTTTTTGTTATTTCAGGACTGATATCCGGATGGTTTTTCAATGCCCTTGAAACTGTTGAAATGGAAACTCCCAGTTCATTCGCCAGGTCTTTTAACGAAATATGTCGTTTACTCATTGATTGTCAGTTAAAGATTTCAAAATTAATCAAATTCATATTTCATGATTGCACTCGTCTCTCCTTCTGCCATTACTTAAAATAAATTCAGTTACTTCAAATGCAGAAAAATTCAATACCAGTTAAAAGAACTTTTTCTACGGATTTACAGTTGCATCATGCACTGGGTGGTGAATGGATATTCTGAAAGTCAGATTTTTATTTTGAAGTTAGCCCTGGTAAAGAAATTTATTACAATCGAACCTGCAACGAGAAAAACAAACCAAATTGTTGCTGTGACTGATCGTTGTAATTGAAACGCCAAACCCCGTCAATCCTGATAAATTTCAAGATATTTTCCAGTCCGGCAGAGAATTCGGTGTAGGGCAGGCTGCCTAATCCTTTTATATTTCCGGGAAGCAGAATCTGGTTGTGTTTATTTGCATCGAAATTTCCCCAAAGCGTTCTGGCGCCCACAATTTCGCGCCATTTCAGTTTTCTGATCAGAGGGACTTTGTTCAGGAAAAATCCCATAAAATGGTGTTCCCAAAACAGGCTGGCATAAGCATCGCTCACAAATTCCTGGTAACTCATCAGGTTAAAAGCATTTGCATCGTAAGCATACGTTTCGTTTCCTTCGTGAATTTTCAGAAACGGGAAAGGCACCTCTCCCCAAATCTTTCCAGCCTGCAGATAGTAATACGAATAACCCAACGGATTCAGTTTTATCTTGTCGTAAACCCCTGCATGAACATTTAAGTAATTGTAATCGCCACCTAAAAAATTCTTAAAACCTTTGTTCACCTGAAAATTAAAAACCGGATCGTAACCAACGATGGAAGTCCTGTCGAAATCATCCACCATTATTTCCTCGTGGTATGCATACCTGAGTTTAAAACTTAATTCGCCACTTTGAATAAAAGGAATTTCTGTACCCGACTGACTTAACAAGGGAACATACGGGGCGCTGTAAATTTTCCGGTAATTGATGCCTGCTCCCATTAATACACCTGTTCTCCATTCTTTCTGGGTATTCAGTTCAACCCGGTCGATCATACTCAGTTTTGTATTCGGAGTTTTACTGAGAAGGGTAGTGACAATGTTTTGCTCCATGAAAGCATTGCTGCTTTTTCCCAGCATTTCAACATCGTGCTGCCCCTGCAAAGAGAGTAATGTCAATGGTTTTATCGAAAAGTAATATTCAATTCCCCCACCATATTTGAATTCATGATCTTTGGTTCCGTATGCACCAAAAGCATTCAATCTGAGGTTTTTATCGAATTTAAAGGTGGTTCGGGCGCCAATCCTGAAACGCGAACCTTCCACTTTATTGGCGCTGTACAGGTAATAGTAGGGGCCTAATTCAACTTTACCAACATCGCGGTACCCGTAATAAAACATGTAAACATACTCCGAGAAAGTACGGAAAAGCCTGACATCCTTGATCGAGTCAACCATCTGGTAAATGTTTCTTTCCCTTTTCTGCAACTCCACCGGCCGGGCTTTTTCCCAAAAATCCTCGGTTTTACCAACAGCATCGCGGGCCACTGTGATTTGTTCCCTGAAATTTTTAATTTCTTCAGAAACCGGAGCAAAAGTGAAATCTTCGTAAATATTGGTTTTTCGTGCAATGATCCCCAACATTTCCGAATTCATATTTTTTTCAATATCAGCATCAATAACAACCGATTCTTTGAGCGGCACCCATTTCATTTCGATTTTATTAAATTCAATACTGTATTGTAAGTTGTTGATAAAATTTACGTTGGCTTTTCCTGAAAGCTGAATTTCGGCTTTGGTAAGAGCAAAACTTCCGTCTTCAATCCAGATTTTCCCGATAAAAGCAGGTTCCTGCTGCTGTTTAGGTTTAAACGATATCTCGTAGATTTTGACCGAGTCTTTCATTGTGCTGTCATTCAGGTAGTATTTGTAAAACTGCAATCCCAGGCTGTTCAGCGGGGAAACCAACCCGACCTCCGAAATGGTAATATAATTATCGTAAATACTGACATCTTCATACATTTTCCCCGAAAACTGGGTAAGCATGTCGCTTTTCATCCCCGAAGCCTTGTTGGCAATAATTTCCTCACGGTCTTTCCGGGTATCGCCGTCGTGGTAATAATTCGAAACGGTTTCGTTAAAAAACACTGGCAGGAAAGTTTTTCCCTGCGTCCCCATCGAATCCAGATAATCAAAAATAAAATCGAAATCCGACAGCAACTTTCTCTTTTTCAGGGTTCTGCTTACATTTTTCAGATCGATTTCGGTTTTTGCATAAATCCTGCTTTTCCACGATGGGAATCCCGCCGGACTGTTTTTGTCTTTGTCGGCGAAAACTTTCTTCATCAGTATATTAGCCGGATTTTCTCCTGGTTTGATATCGATTTCGCCCAGAAGAAATACTTCTTCTTCCAATTTAAAATCAATCAGATTTTTTTGCCCCTGAATTATCTGAATTGTTTGTTTTTTGTAGCCAACAGCCGAAATTTCAAGCAATTTACCGGGATTTGAAGTCGAGAGATGATAGTACCCATTGATGTCGCTGATAGTACCGATAACGCTTCCAGCAAAATAAATGTTTGCATAAGGGATCGGATTCCCTGTTTTCTTTTCTGTCACCGTTCCTGAAATTTCAGTGTTCTGGCCCGAAATTCCGGTGACCAACAACAGCAGCAAGATAAAAAGAGTCAGTTTTTTTGGCACATTTCCTGTTTTCGATACAATTCTTACCACCGAAGGTTATCAATTGTTTCTGTTTTCTGCTGTAAATTTAAAAATAAACCAGAATGACAGGGAATTACAAAAAACAAAAACCGCAAAAATTAACATCAATTTTTGCGGTTTCAAAAGTCGGGGTGAGAAGACTCGAACTTCCGACCTCCACGTCCCGAACGTGGCGCGCTAGCCAACTGTGCTACACCCCGATATTTTCGTGCGACAAAATTATAATTTTTCCATGAATAAACTATTTCCGTTCCGAAAAAGTCAATGTTTTTCAATATCCGGTTATGAATTGCCTGTTTTGGTTATTACCGATATTATTCATGTGTTATTTACAGATATCAATCATAGCCTGATTTTCAACCCATCCAGGTTAGTAAGGGCCGTCAGTTTCCGATTTTTTAATTTTGCCATATCTTATAACAACGTTCCAGGTCCGCACTTCCGACTTCTGACTCCGGACTTCGGACTTCGCACTTTCCCCTGTCACTTTTCTTTCTTTTTAAAAATGCTTTTAATTTTTGTCCAGATGGGCTTTTCTTTTGTTTCTTCTTTTGTTTCAGTCTGAACGGTTTTTTTCTCAGATGTTTTTACCTGATCGCGTTTTTCTTTTGACCTGAAAATATCAGCAAGATTAAAATCTCTGTTCCTGATGTCCAGTACTTCCCTGTATTCAGGATAATTCAACATTGCCAGCAAATCGGGATTGGGCTGATTAAAATTGCTGTTTTTGTATTTGCTGAATTTCGGATCTTTGTAAACTTTGCTGAAAAAGCTGCCAACAATCGGCAAAGCCATGTAAGCTCCCTGACCGTAAGTTATTGTGCGGAAATGAACACGTGGATCGTCGGCACCAACCCAGCATCCGGTGACAAGGTCGGGAGTGAGCCCGACAAACCAGCCATCCGAATTGTCCTGCGTTGTTCCTGTTTTCCCTGCAAAATCGCCTTCGATATTGTATCTCGACCTGATTGCGGCGCCTGTTCCATCCTCAACAACTGCCTGCATCATATTGATCACCGCCCTGCAATTTTCGGGTGAAACAACTTCGCTCTCGTCAACAGGGTATGTAAATTTTTCGAGCACTTTGCCGTTTTTATCGGCAATCTTTACCAAATAATTGGTTTTCACCGGTTTTCCTTCGTTAACAATTCCTGCGTAAGCTTCAACCATTTCTTTCAGAGAAACCGAAGCAACACCCAGCGCAAGTGAAGGGTAATCGGGCAGATCGGCCGATATGCCAAGCTTTTCAGCAATGTCAATAGTTTCACGGATTCCGGCATCCATAAGAACTTCAACCGACACCGTGTTTAATGATTTTGCCAGTGCACCTTTCATGGTATAATAACCGCCATATTCGTCGTGCGAATTTTGCGGCGACCAGTTTTGATATTCGGTGTACACTTTCTGAACATTTGGGTAGTATTTATTTGCAGGAACCCCGTATTCGAGTGCAGCAAGATATACAAAAGGTTTAAATGCAGATCCTGTCTGGCGCGGAGAAGTAACATGGTCGTATTTGTAAAATCTGAAATCGATTCCTCCGACCCAGGCTTTCAATGCTCCTGAATGCGGATCGATTGCCACAAAACCGACGTTTAAAAGTTTCAAATAATGTTTTAAAGAATCGAGCCTGGTAATTGTTGTATCCCTGATTCCATTCCATGTGAAAAGCGAAGTGCGGATTTTTTCATCCAGTTCTTTGTCTGAATCTTTTTTGTAATTCCTCACAGCGCTTTTTAAAATATCGGGATTTTCTTTAAACAGATCCCTCGATTTCCAGTGATTGTCAAATACATTCTGCAGGTTTTTCATGTATTCCTTAACACTTTGCTGGGCATAAACCTGAAGGTTGTAATCGATGGTCGTTGTTATTTTCAATCCGTCAGTGTAAAGATTGTATGGCTCGCCGTCTTCGTTTTTGTTTTGTTTGCACCACTCTAAAAGCCGGGGTCTGAGTTGTTCAACAAAATAGGGAGCCGGACCCTGGGTGTAAGTTATTACTTTATAATTCAGTTTCAGAGGAGCTTTTTTAAATTCTTCAGCCTTTGCCAGCGAAATGTAATTGTTTTTTGCCATAAGATCGATGACCACATTTCGTCTTTCAGTTGCTCGTTTCGGATTGGTGTGAGGATTATAATAATTGTTGGCTTTCAGCATACCCACAAGCACAGCAGCTTCGGGTATGCTCAGGTCTTTTGGCAGTTTCGAAAAAAAACGTTCAGCGGCAACTTCAATTCCGAAAATATTTTCGGCAAACGGAACCGTGTTCAGATAAAGAGTGAGAATTTCCTCTTTTGAATAAATCCGTTCCATCCGGTAAGCAATGATGGCTTCACGGATTTTGTTTACAGGCATTGAAAGTGGCCCCAATTTCACCCTTGGATAAAGATTTTTCGCAATCTGCTGGCTTAAAGTACTTCCCCCTCCCGAACTCCGGTCGAACAGCAGGATGGATTTAACAAAGACGCGTAACAGTGCAATTTCATCAATTCCTCGGTGTTCGTAGAACCGTGAATCTTCGGTGGCAATCAAAGCTTTTATCACATTCGGTGAAATCTCATCAAAACTCGCATTACTCCGGTTTTCGACATAATAACGGCCTAAAATTTTACCGTCGGCGCTGAAAACTTCGGAAGCAAAAGGATTATTTATTACCTGTAACTGTTGTTTTGAAGGCACCTGTCCGAACATTCCAATGTAAACAAGGACAAATAGTAAAGTCGCAAAAAGGATAAGTATTACCGCGGCTTTTAAAGCAAATTTTAAAATGCTGAACTTGCTTTTTTTCTTCCCCGGTTTGCCCTTTTTCTTCTTTGGTTTCTCCGGAGTATTTTTAAAATCGGTCCATTCTACAATTCTGGCTGTCACAATCTTCTATCTTCGGTTTTTTAATTATAAACGCAATTCTGTTTTATTTCGTTTTATTGCTCCTGAAATAATTTTTATCAACCGGTAATTATTTCTTTGGCAAAATACCAGGTCATCATTCCCGAAGCAATCAGTTTGATCAAAGTTCCGGCTATGAAACCGGCAAACGAACCAAATCCCGATTTAACCGCAACTTTCAGTTCATTTCCTGATGTCATTTCACCGATGACAGCACCTATAAATGGCCCGATGATTATTCCCACCGGCGGAAAAAAGAAAAAACCTGCAATCAATCCGATCATGCTTCCCCAAATTCCACGCTTACTTCCACCAAATTTCTTTGTTCCCCAAACCGGTATTAACAAATCCAGAACGTAAACAACAATTGTTACAACTGCCCAGAATATTAAAAAACTGGCGGAAAACTGATATTTTGAAGTAAAATGCAAAAGGAGTAATCCAATATAATTTAATGGAGGCCCGGGCAAAACAGGTAAAATGCATCCAAGAATTCCTGCAATGAGAAAAATAATGCCTAATGCAATCAGAAAAAAATCCATATTTATTCAGATTTCATTTTTGGCTTTGCTCTTTTCATGCTAAACAGATAAATCAGGA
>JBBIPU010000177.1:0-2133 GCA_037442685.1 Draconibacterium sp.
GCAATGGTGTTTTTCATTCTGTGGTTCGGTCAGAAATTACGCAAAAAAGCCCGCGAAAAAGGATTTAAAGGTGTCGCTGGACTGATAACAAATATTTATGGTACAAAATGGGCCGGTTACTTATTATTTCTGAGTTCATTTCTTTTCCTGATTCCTTACGCAGCAATTCAGATCAGGGGAATTTCGGTGTTTTTCGATGCTGCATTTCCTGAATTTCTTCCACGCTGGGGATGGTCGCTGATTCTGGTTACCCTTATGATCCTTTATGCCGAAGTCGGAGGCTTCAAAGCAATGGTTTACAGCGATGCCATTCAGGGCACTGTTCTTTTATTGGTTTTGTGGCTTATTGCAGGCACCTGTATTTTAAAACTTGGCGGTTTGCAAAGCATGTTTGAACAGGTTGCCAATGCAAATGAAAAGCTTCTTTCAACGCCGGGACCAAAAGGATTGTTTAGCTGGCAGTTTTTACTTGGCAGCTTAATTGCAGTGGTGATGATTCCGGTTACACAGCCGCAAATGACCACACGTTTGGTGGTAATGAAAAACCTCACCGCCATGAAAAAAATGGCATATTCGGTCGGGATTTTTGCCGTTCTGGTAATTCTGGCCACCGTATTTATTGGCATGTATGGCGCTGTAAGATACCCGAGCTCAACTGAACAGGAATTCTGGGGACGTGCGCTTTTATATGATCAGTTTGCGCCTGTTGCCGGACTTTCAATGGTCGGACTCTTTGCAGCATGTTTGTCAACAACCAACTCACAGATTTTTGCTCTGGGAAATGAGCTGCGTTCGCTTCTTCCTGGCGAAGAGAAAAAAGTGATGTACATCACCAAAATATTTCTGTTCGTGTTTTCGGTACTTGTAATGATTTTTGCATCGCTGATGGGCGACCAGATTGCGCTGCTTGCACGGGTGAGTTTTACAGGAACGGCAATGATGGCGCCCGTAATATTGGCCGGAGTGATCATGAAAGGGAAACCCGGCAAAGAATTATTGTTTGTTTCGCTGATCTCTCTGATTGTTTTTCTTGCGTCGGCAGGGAAAATAATTCCTTCAAAAATCGGGGTACTGCAACTTGACATTCTGCTTTACATATTTACTTTTGGAAGCACCGCAATCTCGGTTTTTGTAAGGAGCCGGCAATAATTTATTCTCAATGCCTCCAGCAAAAATCTTTAAATTTTTTGGATAAAACATTAAATGGATTTTAAACGAAAAATTAGCTGGTTGGCTCAAAGCTAAATTCCTAAGCTACTGTAACCTTGAAAATCGATTCGAGTTTCTGATTGAAAACTACAGGAGATTCATTAATAAACTGTTTCAACTTAGGGGAAAGTTTCACACGGTTTATTTCCTGCAGATGCTGAACCTGGTTTTGAAGTATTTCAAGCTCATTATCAGTAAAATCGTAACGGTTTTCGAGGAGGTCAGTCAGAAAAACAAACAGGTCGTGATCTTCGCCTAATTGCTCGGTGATATTGTTCAAATGGTAGGTTTTTAACCTGAAAAAACGTGGATTTGTGTACCTGATGAAATCAAACTGATAATAAAGCTGTTTCAGTTTTTTCCGAAGTTCGTGCATTGTTTCAGGCCCTGCTTCTTCCGTAAGATTTTGCCAGATCTGGTATGCTTTAAAATAAGAATCTTCAAGCTGAACCGTAAATTGCTGCTGCGAAGGAATCGGGATCGAAACATCATCCATCATCGTTATCATTTTTTTTACAAAATTCTGGATCGTCAGGTATCCCTCTGCGGCAAAAAGGCCCTGTTCAATCACTTCGCGGTTTTTTTCGGTCAATCTTTCCCGTGCAGCTTTTATCTTTCGTTCAGCTTCCAGGTTTCCAGAAGATGTGATCCGGTCAAAAATCTGAATGTTTACGTACGACTCGCGCATGTGGGTGAGAGAACGGCCAAAATATTTGATCTGCAAAGCAAAATCGGGAGAGAATTCCTCGGGGAATTGCACATAAAACATTAACAATGCCCTCAGCCGTTTAAATGTTTTTCGCATTTCGTGAACCGCCAGATTGGGCGAGATGTTTTCCACCGTGCTGAAATATTCAATTCGTTCAAGTTGTTTGACGATGGTGTCAATTAAACGTTTTCCGGCATTATACGGCATATTCCTCC
>JBBIPU010000177.1:2233-5064 GCA_037442685.1 Draconibacterium sp.
GGGAATGCAAGATTCCCAAAGGATCATATTCATATTATACGGCGAGCGACCTGTTGAGCGATTCCACCATTCTTTCACCCCGTCTTTTATATCCAATTAATCCAGGCGAATGGGTAAAATTTACATTACATGTAACCGATTCTGAAAACAGGGATGCCAAAGACAGCATTAACATCCGGTTTTCAATTTTTGATTATTTAACTGGTGGAGGACAACCGTGGTTTTACATTGAAAAAGGCGACAGCATTTTGATGACATTTCCAAATTCAGGAATTGGAGGAGGGATTGGGCCGCTTACTTACTATTGGCAACCCAAAACATATTTATCAGACCCCGACAGTTTGGTTACCTGGTGTAAACCCGATTCGTCAATACAATATAAAGAATTTGCCATTGATTCCTGCGGGTGTGTTTCTTATATCGAAACGGTTTATGATATCCGGGTGCTGCCGAAAAAAAATTCTTTGCTGGAAGCAGATAAAACCTGGGTCTTTCTTTTGGCAGGGGATTATCCAAATCCTGAGATTTATGGCGATTTGTGTTATAAAATCGGCAACGACACAATCATTGGTGAAGTTGTATACAAGAAACTTCTTTTTTCAGAGGGTTGCGATAAATACGATGGGATTAGAGGTTTTATCCGTGAAACCGAAGAAGGGAAGATCTATTTTATGGAAAATAAACTTCAAATGGAAGAAGAGTTTCTATTGTACGATTTTGGAATGCATGATGGTGATTCAGCAAAAATGGGCTGGGAAAACAGTTTTTACCTGTTAGACTCAATAAAATTAAACAGCGACGAAAAGAAGTTGTATTACCTATCAAAATCAACGGGTTATAAAGATATCTGGATTGAAGGAGTTGGTTCTGAAATGGGGTTGTTAAGAGAACAAATTACCGGTGGTTCAATGATGTTTTCGTGTTGTTTTTTAAACGACAAACAATTGTACCACAACACCGGTTTTGCAGGGTGTTTTTTTGTGCCAGATTCTTCTTTACCAGATTCAGTAACCGGATTGCTGGTTGGAGTATGGAGTTGGTACGATTCGGGAGGAGGATTGGCAGGAAATGGGTTTGGCGGACCAAAGGAAAATGGCTATTCGGTGAATGTTAAAATTGAAAAAGATTTATTCAGTGACAGTCTTGTGTTTTGGGATTATGTAAGCGATTCGCTGGTAAGGCAAGGAAAAGCAACCGCTCATTTCTATGAAAAAGATAGTTCGGTTTTTGAGATTAACAGTGTTTTGCCAACTGTTCACGATAGTTATTTTGTTTATCCGTTTGATACTGACAGAATGATTCATTTCGAGTTTACAGACAAAGATACAATCCGATTTTACCATGCCATGTGCGCCGATTGCTTTGAAGTTTATTATAAAAGAGATAAAAATTTGGGAGTTGAACAAAATCAGCAAATGGAGTCAGAATTGAAATTTTTTCCCAACCCGGCGAATGATTTTATTACCATTTCTAATCCTTCCAATATCGCAATAAAAACAATTGAATTAACCGATTTTTCGGGTAGAATTGTTCAAACATGGAGAGCGCAGGAACTGGTTGAGAACACACTCAATATTCAGTATATTCCCCCCGGAATTTACCTACTGAAAGCAACCACTGAGGCCGGGGTTAAAACGGAGAAACTTGTTGTACAATAAATATTTCCGGAGGAAAAAAACTCTAACTGTCGCAAATTTGCAATTTGTGCCTTGTTTGTCAGGACACAGATTTTTGCTTTTACATGCAAGACATGGGTCGCAGACCTGTTCCAGCCATGGGAAAAATTTACCTGCGTATTTGGAACAAGCCCCAAAGAACAGCAGAAACTAAATCACTGAAACTCTTTCATTTTTAATCCTCTTTTTTTTAAACTCAGGCATTATCTTTTATCAAATCTGATACTTACAGTAAAACATCGGAGACCCTCAGCAAAACATGATTTGTTTACATATCCGAACTTTGATAATAAAAAATTAAAGTTCAAATTAAAATCTGTTACCATGAAATCACCTGTGAATTTTGTAATCTGCATGCTGTTTGCTGTCTTGATTTCAGCAAATTGTTTCGCCCAGGGTGAAACTGTAAAAACCGGAAAATCCGGTACTATTCCGCCGGTAACTTTAAGTACTGGAAATCAGAACAATGAGTTTGCAGAAAATCCTGTCATTTTAAATTATCTGCAAAACAATTTAAAGTATCCTGAAGGTTCCGCGGAACAGTGTAAACAAGGGACAGAAGTTTTGGAATTCACGGTTCTGCCCGACGGAAATCTTGCAAACGTAAAAGTAATAAACAGTGTCTGCCCGAAAATCGACAAGGAGGTTACCCGTGTACTGAACACTACGAATGGAATGTGGAAACCGGTTACTCAAAACGGTCAGCCTGTTGAAACGAAAAAAGAAATATCGATAATGTTTCATCTCAGTTTTTTTCATTTGGGCTCAAACGACGAATACTTTCTGAAAAAAGCCACTGACTGGTACGTTAAAGGGAATCATGCATTATTTGACAAGAAAGATTTAAAAAAAGCATTGAAATGTTACGATAACGCAATGAGGTACAAACCACTTGATAATTCCCTATTGTACGCAAGAGGAATGGTAAAATATGAATTGGGCGACAAAACCGGAGCCAGAAACGATTGGGACAGGACAAAAGAACTGGCGGCACGGGGAGAAAACCAAAATAACCTGATCCTCGTTACTGAAGGTTTCAAGGATTTTTCAGGATATGCCGAAAATAAATGATGTAACCGCAGGTACAACCGGGATATAAAAAATCAACTTCCCAATTCTCAGTACATATCTTAAAAAAGCCGGGCTTTTACCCGG
>JBBIPU010000177.1:5164-7187 GCA_037442685.1 Draconibacterium sp.
AAAACCTCAAAATCGTAAGTCAGCGCCGAGGTAAAACTCATGTCGCCGCCACACAAACGAAGAATCCGGTAAGGTAATTCGAGTTTTTCAACCAGGCTGGCTACGTGGTTTACCATTCCGTCGAGCGCTTCATATGATTTGTCGGGGTGGGCAATCTGCACAATTTCCACTTTATCAAACTGGTGGAGGCGGTTTAATCCGCGCACATCCTTGCCATAAGAACCTGCCTCGCGGCGGAAACATGCGCTGTAAGCTGTATTTTTATACGGAAGGTCTTTGGCTTCGAGAATCACATCTCGGTAAATATTGGTTACCGGCACTTCGGCAGTTGGAATCAAATATAAATTATCGATGGTGGCGTGGTACATTTGTCCTTCCTTGTCGGGCAACTGGCCGGTGCCAAAACCCGACGCTTCGTTCACCATCAGCGGCGGCTGGATTTCTTCGTAACCTGCTTCCCGGGCTTCATCCAAAAAGAAACTAATGAGGGCCCGCTGTAACCGGGCGCCTTTTCCACGGTAAACCGGGAACCCGGCTCCGGTAAGTTTCACACCCAGTTCAAAATCGATAAGGTTATATTTTGCCGCCAGTTCCCAGTGCGGAAGTGCATTTTCAGGTAATGAAGGGATTTCGCCCTGGCGTTTCACCACAAGGTTGTCGGCAGGAGTTCGTCCTTCAGGCACAAGGTCGCTTGGTAGGTTGGGCAATTGTACCTGCAACTGGTACACCTGTTCTTCGATGGCGGCAAATTCAATATCAAACTGTTTGATGCTCTCCTTGATTTCGGCAGTACGGGCTTTGGCTACTTCAGCTTCGGCCTTTTTGCCTTCACGCATCAGCAAACCCACTTCGCCCGAAATTTTGTTCATTTCGGCTTTTGCCTGGTCGGCCTGGTTTTGCAACTGGTTTTTCTGCTTGTATAATTCGGTTATTTTGCGTACAATTTCAGTGGCATCAAAATGTTTCTTTCTTAGTTTTTGGATAACCAGATCAGGATTGTCCTGAATAAATTTTAAGTTGAGCATTTTCTTTGTTTTGGATTGATTGGCAAATGTACAATAAAAAAATCTCCTGCCTTTTCAGACAGGAGATTTTCCTTATAATTTAAGACTTTAATCAGCGATGATTATTCTTCTTTTGTCTTCTTTTTCCTTGGAGCTTTAGGAGCTTCTTCCTTAACTTCAACTTCTGTTTCTACCTGTGCTACCGGTTCTTCAACAACAGTAGTTTCTTCAACAACTTTTTTCGTTGCTTTCGGATCCTTTACTTCAGGAGCTTCGGCGACAGCCACATCAACTTCAACAACCGGTTCGATAGAAATATACGAGCGGTTTTTCATTTTCTTTTTAAACACAACATTTCCGTCGATCAATGCAAAAAGGGTATGATCTTTTCCCATTCCCACATTTTCACCCGGGTTGTGTGTTGTACCACGCTGGCGAACTAAAATATTACCAGCTTTTGCAAACTGACCTCCGTAAATTTTTACTCCCAGTCGTTTACTTTCCGATTCGCGTCCGTTTTTCGAACTACCTACACCTTTCTTATGAGCCATGGTAAATTATTTTTAAATTATCCAACAATGGTTTCAACCTGAATTTGAGTAAACTGCTGACGGTGACCGTTCATTTTCTGGTAACCTCTTGTTCTTTTCTTTTTGAAAACAAGCACTTTGTCGCCCTGAACATGTGCCAGTACTTTGGCAGTAATTTTTGCACCGCTAACGGTCGGAGTTCCTACGGCCACAACGCCGTCGTTGTCAACAAGCAAAACTTTTTCGAAATCAACCGAGTCACCTTCTTTGGCATCGAGCTGATGTACATAAAGTTTTTTGTCTTTTTCCACTTTGAATTGCTGTCCGGCAATTTCCACAATCGCGTACATATTTTTCTTTTAACTGTTTACACCGTCAGGCGGGATTCCAATAACCGGTTTCCACTTACCCGGGCCTGCACGATTCAATTTTTCGGATTGCAAAAGTAGTTGTTTTTAATTATCCGACAAATATTAAGAGTTTATTTTA
>JBBIPU010000178.1:0-7144 GCA_037442685.1 Draconibacterium sp.
TTTATTTTTAATAAATAATCAGAATAAAATGATCATTTATCAATGAAATATCAGGATGTTTGCAAATAATCAAATATTTTGATCAGTTCAGTTAAAAAAGCATTGTAATAGAAAGCCAACCGGCTTTTTCATGGGGGTATATTTGAAATTTTTCAGAATATTTAATTCTGCATTACTTAAATTAAAGGGTGTAATAAAAATTTTAATTTATATAAATGTTTACAAAAAGACAATTTCGCTTCTATATTGTAACACATTTGTTATTTTAAATAGAAATATGTCAGTTTTTATTTGGAAGTATAAGCATAATGTTTATTTTTGTCGCACTTATTTTATAAAGACTAATAAATATGTGTGGAATTGTTTGTGTGTTTGACTTAAAGACAAATGCCCAGGAACTGCGGCCCAGAGTATTAAAGATGTCGAAAAAAGTCCGTCACCGCGGGCCCGACTGGTCAGGGATTTATTGTGGAGACAAAGCTGTAATGGCTCATGAAAGGCTGTCGATTGTTGATCCGGAATCGGGTGGACAACCTTTGTACAGTAAAGACAAAAAACTAATTCTGGCAGTAAATGGTGAGATTTACAATCATCGCGCTATAAGAAAACGATACAGTGGCAAATACGAATTTCTGACCGGCTCGGATTGTGAGGTTATTTTAGCCCTGTACCGCGATAAAAAGGAGAAGTTCCTCGATGAAATGAATGGCATTTTTGGTTTTGCATTATTTGATGAAGAAGAAGATGCATTTTTAATTGCCCGCGACCATATTGGAATCATTCCGCTTTATCACGGATGGGATGAATTCGGTAATTATTACGTTGCTTCTGAATTAAAAGCACTGGAAGGTCATTGTAAAAAAATAGAAGAATTTCCTCCTGCCCATTATTTTTACAGCAAAGACGGTGAAATTAAACGCTGGTACAACAGGGAATGGACCGAATATGAAAACGTTAAAAACAATCCTGCAAGAATTGAAGATCTTACCAACGCGCTTGAAGCAGCTGTCCACCGGCAGTTAATGTCGGATGTTCCTTACGGAGTATTACTTTCAGGAGGACTTGATTCAACTATTACATCGGCGCTTGCCAAGAAATTCTCGGCAAAAAGAATCGAAGACAACGATCAGAAAGATGCATGGTGGCCACAGTTACATTCATTCGCAATCGGGTTGGAAGGTTCGCCCGATCTTGCAGCAGCGCGAAAAGCAGCAGCAGAAATAGGCACTATTCACCATGAGATTCATTATACCATTCAGGAAGGGCTGGATGCTATCCGTGATGTAATTTATCACATTGAAACATACGATGTTACAACAATACGCGCTTCTACACCGATGTATTTACTTGCCCGTGTTATCAAATCGATGGGAATAAAAATGGTGCTTACCGGCGAAGGGGCCGACGAAATATTCGGTGGTTATCTTTATTTCCACAAAGCTCCAAATGCCGAGGAGTTTCACAGGGAGAGTGTGCGTAAAGTGAGCAGGCTTCATTTGTACGATTGCCTCCGGGCCAACAAAACCCTGGCTGCCTGGGGTGTTGAAGGACGCGTCCCTTTTCTCGACAAGGAATTTCTGGATGTTGCTATGCGATTTAATCCGGAGGAAAAAATGGCTAAAAATGGAAGAATGGAAAAATGGCCACTGCGAAAAGCCTTCGAAAATCAAATTCCTCAAAGCATTGCGTGGAGACAAAAAGAGCAATTCTCTGATGGCGTCGGGTACGGGTGGATAGACACTTTGAAAAAAATAGCCGGCGAAATTGTCACCGACGAAATGATGGCCAATGCAAAATACCGCTTTCCTATAAATACACCGATGAGCAAAGAAGAGTATCATTACCGGAGTATCTTCAGCGAACATTTCCCTTCCGATAGCGCTGCAAAGTGTGTACCTTCAGTTCCGTCAATTGCTTGCAGCACGGCAGAAGCTCTGGCATGGGATGCATCTTTCAGAAATAACGCCGATCCTTCGGGAAGGGCTGTAAAAACTGTTCATTTACAGGGGATTGACATTGAAACAAAATAATTGGTAATTATTAACCGAAAAGAACCGTTCTTCTCGTTAAAGGACGGTTCTTTTTTTATCTTCAAATCTGTCAAGACATTCCTTTGCAGTCAACCTTCCAATTTCCACCAGTTGCGAAGCCTTGTAAAAATCATACGTTCCGCAGGTATCCCTCGAAATATTGATCAGAACATCGGGAGAACCTTTTTCTATTGTCAATTGGGCCAGTTTAATTGCCGCTGAATTAAATGTATTTTCAAGCAAAGTAAAATAACCGAGTTTTTCCTTTTTGGATTTCGGACTGATTTTGTACAAATGCTCGTAGAATTCGCTGATCTTTTTTAGATAGACCGATTTATTTTTTGCCTCCTCTTTCTTCGAAATTTTAAGTTTAAGCGGTGGGATATTGGCATTTACATAAACTGCAACCAGCAAATCTCCGTCGGTACGTTTTATATTTTCAATCGGGATGTTATTCATAACTCCCCCGTCAACAATCACAGCACCATTTTTAATAACAGGTTTCAAAACCGTTGGAATGGCAATTGATGCCCTGATTGCATCGAACAACTTTCCGGAAGTAAAAACAACCTCCCTGTGGTTGGTAATATCGGCTGCAGTGGCTGAATAACTGATTTTGAGATCCTCAATATTTGTATCGGGGACAAATTCTTTGATGGCATTCAATACTTTGTCTCCCTTTATCAAACCATTTGAACTGAAAGTAAAATCAACCAGGCTGAATACTTTCAGTTTATCAAGCGAGCACATCCAGCTTTTAAACTCTTCAAGTTTTCCTGTGGCAAAAACACCGCCAACCAATGCGCCCATCGAAGCACCCGATATTGAAGAGATTACATAACCACGCCCTAATAATTCTTCAATAACTCCGATATGTGCAATTCCCCGGGCTCCTCCGCCCGAAAGAACAAGGGCAATCTTTTTTCTCATATTTCTGAAAGAATAAATTCTCTGCAAATTTCTTAAAAAAAAAGAGGAACCAAAACCTGATCCCTCTTCAATATTTTCAAAAATTGCGGTTAAGCCTGAGCAGTCGGCCCCCCGAAACTCAGGGGCGGCATCATCGGATCGGAACCTGACCTGACTTTTATCGGGCCATTAACAGATTCATATTTTTTAATATTATCCTGTAACGCCATCAATAAACGTTTTGCATGTTCAGGCGTAAGAATAACGCGCGATTTAACATTCGCCTTCGGAATTCCCGGCATAATCCTCACAAAGTCGATTACAAATTCTGAACTTGAGTGAGTGATCACCGCAAGGTTTGAATAAATACCCTGCGCAACTTCTTCGCTGAGTTCAATATTCAACTGCTGAGGTTTTTGATTCATATCGTCCATAACCGTCAATTAAAAATGTACCTTAATCTTTTATATCAATCAGCTGATCGTATTCTGATTTGGAACCAACCACGAGGTTTTTGTATTCTTTCAAACCTGTACCGGCCGGAATCAGATGTCCGCAGATTACATTTTCCTTCAAACCGTCGAGGTAATCGGTTTTACCATTGATTGCTGCCTCATTCAGTACTTTTGTGGTTTCCTGGAATGAAGCTGCCGACAACCAGCTGCGTGTTTGCAAGGCTGCCCTGGTAATTCCCTGAAGTACCTGGCTCGAAGTTGCCGGAATGGCATCACGCGCATCGATCAGTTTTTTGTCTTTTCTTCTTAACTGCGAGTTTTCATCTCTCAGTTTTCTTGCGGAAATGATCTGACCTGCTTTAATTCCATCTCCATCACCCGGATCAATTACAACTTTTTTGTTGTAAATCCAATCGTTTTCGGCAAAGAATTCGTTTTTATCCACCACCTGCTTTTCAAGGAAGCGTGTATCACCCGGATCGTCAATTTCAACTTTCCGCATCATCTGCCTGATAATGATTTCGTAATGTTTATCATTAATTTTCACACCCTGCATGCGATAAACGTCCTGAACTTCATTCAGAATATATTCCTGAACAGCGGTCGGGCCCTTGATTGCAAGAATATCGGAAGGAGTAATTGCGCCGTCAGAAAGTGGGGTTCCTGCCCTGATGTAATCGTTTTCCTGAACAAGAATCTGTTTTGAAAGTGGCACCATGTACTTTTTAACCTCACCGGTTTTGGTGGTAACAATAATTTCACGATTACCCCTTTTGATTTTACCCATCGAAACTTCACCGTCAATTTCTGAAACAATTGCCGGATTCGAAGGATTGCGGGCTTCAAATAATTCGGTAACCCTTGGCAAACCACCGGTAATGTCGCCTGCTTTACCAGCGGCGCGCGGTATTTTGACCAAAACCATCCCCGCCTTCACTTTCTGTTTGTTTTCAACCGAAACGTGACCACCAACAGGTAAATTGTATGAACGAATGGCAATTCCATCTTTGTCCATAACTTTAATTGTCGGGTTTTTGGTTTTATCCCTCGATTCAATAATCACCCTTTCGCTGTAACCCGTCTGTTCATCCGATTCTTCCCTGAATGTAACTCCATCGATCAGGTTTTCAAATTCGACAGTACCATCAAATTCGGTGATGATTACACCATTAAACGGGTCCCATTCGCAAATCAATTTTCCTTTACGAATTTCCTGCCCGTTTTTCACGTATAATTTCGATCCGTAAGGAATCGGGTGAGTTGAAAGGGTAATATTTGTGTTTTTATCAACAATTTTAAGTTCAGTCAAACGACTTACAACCACATCGATTTCATCGTTTTCCTCGGTTTTGTGTTTTACTGCGCGTAACTCCTCTATTTCGACATATCCGTCATATTTCGATTCAACTGTTGACTGGGCAGAAATGTTTCCGGCAATACCACCCACGTGGAATGTACGGAGAGTAAGCTGTGTTCCAGGTTCACCAATCGACTGGGCTGCAATTACGCCAGCCGCTTCACCTTTCTGAACTTTCTGTCCGGTAGCAAGGTTTCTTCCATAACATTTTGCGCAAATACCTACTTTCGATTCGCAGGTAAGCACCGAACGGATTTCAACACTTTCTATCGGGGAATTTTCGATAACAGAAGCAATTTCTTCGTTTATTTCGTCTCCCGATGCCACAATTAATTCACCGCTGAGCGGATGAAAAATATCGTGAACAGAAGTACGGCCAACAATTCTTTCGAACAAGGAAGCTACAATTTCTTCATTGTTTTTAATGGTTGTGGCAACCAGACCCCGCAAAGTTCCACAGTCGTCTTCAGAAATGATAACATCCTGTGCCACATCGACCAGACGACGTGTGAGATATCCTGCATCGGCTGTTTTCAGTGCAGTGTCGGCCAAACCTTTACGTGCACCGTGAGTTGAAATAAAGTATTCGAGAACCGAAAGACCTTCTTTAAAGTTGGCAAGAATCGGGTTTTCGATAATCTGCGAACCTGTTGATCCTGATTTTTGCGGTTTTGCCATCAATCCCCTCATTCCGCAGAGCTGACGAATCTGTTCTTTCGAACCACGGGCTCCTGAATCAAGCATCATATAAATAGAGTTGAATCCCTGTTTATCGGCACTCAATGTCTGCATTACCGAATGAGTGAGTTTCGAGTTGGCGTGTGTCCAGATATCGATCACCTGGTTGTACCTTTCGTTATTGGTAATGAAACCCATGTTGTAGTTGTTCATCACATCTTCAACTTCGGTGTAACCATCCGAAACAATTCTTTCTTTAGTATCAGGAATAATTACATCGTCGAGATTGAAAGACAATCCTCCACGATAAGCCATGTCATATCCAAGGTCTTTGATATCATCAAGGAATGCAACTGTTGTGGCATTTCCACTGCGGATAAACACGTCGGTAATAATTGTCCTTAACGATTTTTTAGTCAGCAACTGGTTAATGTAACCGGCCTGTCTCGGTACTTTCTCATTGAATAAAACCCGGCCGACAGTGGTTTCAATGATATGTTTGAAATACTTGCCGTTTTCATCAACATCCTCAACTTTCACCTTAATGATAGCATGAAGATCGACTACTTTTTCTGAATATGCTATTATTACTTCTTCAGGCGAATAAAATACCATTCCTTCGCCTTTTGCACCTTTTCTGGCTTTTGTCATGTAATAAAGACCCAGAACCATGTCCTGCGAAGGAACCTGGATCGGCGCTCCATTTGCCGGGTTCAAAAGGTTGTGCGAAGCAAGCATCAACAATTGTGCTTCAAGAATTGCAGCGTTACCAAGCGGAAGGTGAACTGCCATCTGGTCACCGTCGAAGTCGGCGTTAAATCCGGTACAAACCAGCGGGTGAAGCTGAATTGCTTTTCCTTCGATCAGAACCGGCTGAAAAGCCTGGATTGACAAACGGTGCAGCGTGGGAGCACGGTTCAGTAACACCGGATGCCCTTTCAGTACGTTTTCCAGAATTTCCCAAACAACTGGATCTTTACGGTCAACTATTTTTTTAGCCGATTTTACAGTTTTTACAATTCCACGCTCAATCAGTTTCCTGATTACAAATGGTTTGTACAGCTCGGCTGCCATTTCTTTCGGAATACCACATTCGTGGATTTTCAGTTTTGGACCAACCACAATCACCGAACGGGCTGAATAATCAACACGTTTTCCCAGAAGATTCTGTCTGAACCGGCCTTGTTTTCCCTTTAAACTATCGGAAAGAGATTTTAATGCCCTGTTATTTTCAGTTTTTACAGCATTCGATTTTCTTGAATTGTCGAATAATGAATCGACAGCTTCCTGTAACATTCGTTTTTCGTTACGAAGAATTACTTCAGGAGCTTTGATTTCAATCAACCTTTTCAAACGGTTATTCCTGATAATCACTCTTCTGTAAAGGTCGTTCAAATCGGAAGTTGCAAAACGTCCGCCATCCAGTGGCACCAACGGGCGCAAATCGGGCGGAATAACCGGAACAACTTTCACAATCATCCATTCAGGACGGTTTATATTTTTACTTGCCCTGAAAGCTTCGACAACCTGGAGCCTTTTTAAAGCTTCGTTTTTTCGTTGCTGCGAAGTTTCGGTATTTGCTTTATGACGCAATGTGTAAGACAAATCGTCGAGGTCGAGCTTGCTTAAAATCTGGTAAAGCGCTTCTGCCCCCATTTTTGCCACAAATTTGTTCGGATCATCGTCATCAAGCAAAGTGTTTTCTTTTGGAAGAG
>JBBIPU010000179.1:0-3894 GCA_037442685.1 Draconibacterium sp.
GTTTCTTAGTGATAACTTTGTGAATCTTTGAGTAACTCTTAAAATTACACAAAGTAGCACAAAGAAATAAAAGGTTCTCAAAGAATATTCACAATCAAAATTTCTCAAAAGCTCCCAGGCCGAAAAGGGCAAAGTCGTATTTAACCGGATCAGTGGGATCAAATTTCCGGAGAGAGTTTGTAACTTCTTCAACCGCTTTCCAGTCGTTCGGTTTTCGTTTTAAAAGTCCGAGTTTACGGGCAACATTTCCGGTGTGAACATCGAGCGGAAGCATCAGTTCTGATTGAGGAATTCCTTCCCACAATCCAAAATCGACTTTGTTTTTATCGTTGCGAACCATCCACCTGAGAAACATGTTCAACCGCTTTGCCGATGCGCCTTTTTCGATATTCGAAACGTGTTTCCGGCTTCGTTCTCCGCCAATTTCAAAAAACCGGTGGTGGAACCCAGTAAGCGCCGATTTAATATTGTTTTCTTTTCTGAAGCCTGTTTCGAAAACTGACTGCAACCCGTTGTAATTCGAATAAATATTTTTTAACGACCTGACGAAAAAAATGCAATCGCTCCCGTTAAAAGTGCGGTGAACAAAATATTCCAGTTTTTGCAACTCTGTTTCTGATGAATTTACCACAAAATCGTGTGGCTGATTTTCCATCATCAACATTAATTTTGAAGCATTTTTAATGATCGAAAGCCGGTTTCCCCAGGCAATTGTAGCTGTCAGGAATGCTGCAATTTCAATATTTTCCTTTTCAGTGAATTTTTTCGGAACCTGAATCGGGTCAGTTTCAATAAAAAATGGCTGGTTGTACCTGGCTGCTTTTTCGTCGAGGAAATTTTTTAAATCAGATAGAAGAAACTGGTCACTTGTCATTTGCCATTGGGAAAGATACTGGATACTGGATATTGGATTCCTGATACTGAAAAAATCGTAAATAGTCAATCGTTAAATCGTACATATTCACTGGTTTTTACCTGACATTCATGCATTTAGCTTTGCAAAATTACTGCATTATTCTTGCGCAATCACCCCGTCTTTGATATGAATTATTTTATCAGAGCGTTCGGCAAAATTGTCGTCGTGGGTGACAATAATAAAAGTTTGCCCGAAATCGTCGCGTAGTTTGAACAAAAGATCGTGTAATTCGTCGCGGTTGGCCGAATCGAGGTTGCCCGAAGGTTCGTCGGCAAGTATTACCGATGGATTGTTTATCAGGGCACGGGCCACTGCCACTCTTTGTTTTTCGCCACCCGAAAGTTCAGAAGGTTTATGTTCTTTTCTGTCGGAAAGACCGAGGTAATTCAATAATCCGAGCGCTTTTTTTGTTGCCTCGTTTTTCGGTTTTCTGGCAATAAACGCAGGGATACAAACATTCTCGAGCGCAGTAAATTCGGGTAAAAGGTGATGAAACTGAAAAACAAAACCGATCTCCCTGTTCCTGAAAGCAGAGATTTCCTTATCGCTGAATGAAGATATGTTTTTGCCGTTGTAGTAAATTTTCCCGCTGTCGGGTTTACTTAATGTGCCCAGAATCTGTAAAAGTGTTGTTTTACCGGCACCGCTTGCGCCAACTATCGAGTACACCTTTCCCTTCGGAATTTCGAGGTTGATTCCTTTCAGAACATGCAGACTGCCAAATGATTTTTTAATATTTTCAGCTACAATCATCGGCCAGGATTTGAATTGGTTTTTAAATGTGTTTTTATGATTTTTTAATCCTGGTATTTATCATTTACTGCCTTACCAATCTCGTTGGTTTCTGTTTCAACCGTTTTGGTAACCTCATTCACATTATTCTTTACTTCAGAAGTATAATTGTTGACCTCATCTTTTACAGTCGATGTAACGTCATTCATATTTTTTGAAATATCAGATGTGTAACTGTTAACCTCATTTTTTACAGTCGATGTAACGTCATTAATATCCTTTGAAATATCAGATGTATAACTGTCTATTTCGCGCTGTATTTCGTTGGTTGCCTTTTTAAATTCGCGCATTCCTTTCCCAATTGTTCTTGCGATATCGGGAATTGCTTTCGACCCGAAAAACAGAAGGGCCAGGAGCATTACCAATACCAGTTCTCCCCCGCTTACAAATAAAAAATAGTTTGTCATTGCCTTTATTTTTAAACCCGACAAATATACAAATTGAGTGGCTGAAATATTCAAAATAAAAAATAAAAAACCTTAACCTTCACATTTCAGCGTGGCGGGTTATTGCACCTGCTGCTTTCCTAAAACTGCATTAAACCTGAATTTTTCACCGTAAATTTTCATTATTATAAATCCGAAAATAACAGCGGTCCAAAATGAGAATAAGGAATAAATAAGCGCGGGTTTTGCCATATTTTCGTTCTGAAGGAGGGTGCCTGCAATTAAAAGTGCAAGTGTTGTGTTATGCAATGCTACTTCGATGGCTATTGTAAATGCATCGCGGATTTTCAATTTACCTAACTTTCCGACAAAAATGCTGAAAATAAAACATACAACATTGAAAATCAGCGCATACGGGAAAATGGCAACCATCTCTCTGAAATTGATCCCGGAGCCGCCGTATTTATCGCCGGCAAAGAATTTTACGAGGTAAACCAGTGCAAGCAACACGATCATTATATATTTCAATGGTTTTTGCACAAAATCGGCAACAACCGGTTTTAAGGTGCGTACCAACACACCTAAAAGCGCTGGTAAAAGTGTTATCAGAAAAATCTGAACTATCGATCTTAACACCGGCAGGTGCAATTCAGCTTCTGTTCCCATAAAAAACCACAGGGCGAAATTTACGATAAGAGGAATCGTAAAAAGCGTAAGCACGCTGTTTAATACTGTAAGTGAGATAGACAATGCTACATTGCCTTTGAACAGGTAGGTTACAAAACCCGAAGTTGTACCGCCGGGGCAAACTGCAAGTATCATTATTCCAACCTTGAAAGTATCGGGCAGATTTGAAAAAAGAAGGATGATAAAAGCGATTACCGGCAGCGCAATCATTTGAGAGCCAAGACCGATAAAAAATGCTTTGGGAAACTGAATGATATTTTTAAAATTGGAGAATGTGAGCGACAAACCCAAACCAAACATAATTAAAGCCAATACAACACTGATGAGAATATCGATGTAAGAATTTGAAAATGTTTCCATTCTGAAAAATTAACAGCATCAAATATACTGTTTTAAGTACATGATTTTGCCTTAAAACAATAAATATTCCCTTGCATTTTAAAACCAGGCTGAATTTGAATAACCACTTAAAGTGTTATTCAGAAAAAACAGGTTCGCATCGTTTTTATTCATAAAAAAGGCCGCCTCCTCACAGAGACAGCCAGTTTTATATAATGAATTGATTGATTAAGCAGTTTTAACCACCAGTTTTTTCAGTCTTTCGGTTGTATCATAAACAATCGGAGCAGCTACAAATACCGATGAATATGTTCCGACACCGATTCCCACAAGTAAAGCAAAAACAAAACCACGCAGGTTTTCACCGCCGAAGATGAAGATTACCAGCAACACCAGCCAGGTGGTGAGGGATGTATTCATTGTACGACGCAGCGTGTGGTTCATTGCATCATCCATATTTACTTTCAGGTCGCGTTTTGGGTGGATGTGCAGGTATTCACGGATACGGTCGTAAATAATCACAGTGTCGTTAATCGAATACCCGATCACTGTAAGTATTGCCGCAATAAATGCCTGGTCGATTTCGAGCGAGAAAGGTAAAATTCCATGGAATAATGAAAAAACACCCAGCGTAAAAATGGCATCATGAGCAAGCGAAAGCACACCGCCAAGACCATATTTCCAGTTGCTGAACCGAACCATGATGTAAAGGAAAATAGCGACTAACGAAAGAAAAACAGCAAGAACTGCGTCTCTTTTAATATCGTCGGAAAT
>JBBIPU010000179.1:3994-7116 GCA_037442685.1 Draconibacterium sp.
CTGATTCCTTTGCCCGCCCGTATTTCTTCCTGTATTCGTTCGTAAATAATAACGTTTGCGTCAACCGCCATACCCATGGTTAGAACAATACCTGCAATACCCGGCAAAGTAAGCACCGCCCCCAGCGAAGCAAGAATCCCCACGAGGAAGAAGAGGTTTGCCAGAAGTGCAATATTTGCCGAAAGACCGGCTTTTTTGCTGTAAAAGAACAACATGTAAGCAAGAACCATGATAAAAGCCACAACAAATGAATACATTCCCGAGCGGATTGATTCCCTTCCCAACGACGGGCCAACAATCTCTTCTTCAACAATATGCGCCGGTGCAGGCATTTTTCCCGATTTCAGGATATTGGCAAGGTCTTTTGCTTCTTCAATGCTTTCCAAACCTGTGATACTCGAATGGCCGCCGGCAATTTCGTTCTGAACAGTCGGGAAAGAACGTACGTAATTATCAAGTACAATTGCAATCGATTTGCCGATGTTTTCCTTGGTCATTCGCTGCCATGTTTTAGCGCCTTCGCTGTTCATGCTCATTGCAACTTCAGGTCTCGAACCCAACTGGTCGAAATCCTGGCGGGCATCTGTAATCACATCGCCTGTAAGAGGAGCACGTCCGTCGCGCGATGTTACCTTCAATGCAATTAACCGGTAATAATTTCCTTTTGCATCGACTGGTTTGGCTGTCCAGCGGAACATCAGGTTCTGCGGGAACAGACTTCTTATCTGCGGGTTTCTCAAATAACTGTCAATTTGCAATGTATCTTTAAAATGCGCCATCCCGACAATCGGGCCCGGGTACAGTTGTCCCTTCTGATCGGTGCTCGGATTTAACAGGGCAAACAGCGGATACTGTTTCTTGAAATCGGCAAGGTTGTCAACCGCACTTGAATCAGTGGTTGTTTTACCTTCCATTTCTTTGAGCAGCGTACTCTCAGTTTTTGCCGTGTCGGCAGGATTTACATTTGTTCCCGCGGCTTTTACCGAATCTTTAGCTACAGTTACACCTGATGCATCCTGCATTTCCTTTATTTTCTGGTTTGCTGCAAGCAAATACTGGTAAACCTCCTGATTGTCATATGTTTCCCAGAATTCGAGCATTGCAGTTCCCTGCAAAAGGTTACGGACACGCGCCTGATCTTTTACTCCCGGCAGTTCAACCAGAATACGGCCTTTTGTCTGTAATTGCTGAATGTTTGGCTGTGCAACCCCAAAACGGTCGATACGTGTGCGAAGGATGTTAAACGAGTTATCGATGGCAGCATCGGTTTCCTGCCTGATCACTTTCAGAACATCTGCGTTAGATGAATTAAAATTGATTTTGTCGCGGAGTTCAAGGGTATTAAACACCGAAGCCATTCTTGCATTCGGATCAATTTCCTCGTAAGCCTGACCAAACAATGTTACAAAGTCTTTTGTGCTGTTGCGCTGAAGCTGGGTGGCACGGGCAAGTGCAGCATTAAAAGTCGAATCGTTATTGTAATTCGACATAGCTTTGATCAGATCGACCACGGAAACTTCCAAAGTTACGTTCATCCCGCCTTTGAGGTCGAGACCGAGGTTCATTTCCAGTTCTTTTACATCTTTGTAAGTGAACTTTTTCAGGCCTAAAAAGTTGTAAACCACTTCGCCTGAAATTGAATCAAGGTAATGGTATTCCTTATCAGGATTACCATGTGCATATTCGATGGCTTGTTTCTCAACCTGCTTTGACTTCCAGGTAAAAGTTAACTGGTAGGCACAAACAGCAGCCAAAAGAATAGCGAATGTTAGAATTACGCCTTTGTTTTGCATTTTAACTAAGTTTTTTAATGTTTAAAATTGAATATTGTTTTTTTGAAAATTCTGCCTTCTGCATTTGAACAGAATTAACCGGAATCAAAAGGCTCCGGAATCAACACCTCGTGAAAAGCATTGGTTTTATGATATCAAAGGAATGTCGTCGGGGACTGAAAAAAAGAAGTTTTTGAAAGCCAGGTAATGATAGGCATTTATGATCGGCGCCGTCTGAATCTGAACCTCGGCTTTTAAAACCTGGTTTTTCCTGAGTTGATAATATTTTTGCAGGTATTTATCGTGAAGTTTTAAATTCACTTTCCTGACTACATTTTTCTGCGTGAATGATTTTACTCCCAAATCACTTGACTGACTGATAATCTGAACAGTTCTCTGATCTTTTGAATCTTCATGTGAGCTGCTTTCAAACCCGGTAATTTTAACTTTACCTTCTTTTAAATAAATATCGAGAATGGTGGCAATGCCAATTACCGCCACAAACATTAAAAGGCGTAAAACTAATTTTCTCGATATTTTCCTTTTGGCAATCACTTTATTTTTTCTTTTTCTCTCCTTTCTTTTAGCGAGGCAGGGAGAGGCTTTTAAAGCGGGGCAAATATACCTAAACATTTCAGGTTTGCAAAAATGAAGGTTGTAAATTTACAGCACGAATATTTTTAAAGTGTTTTATGCAGAACATTTTTGTTTATGGTACGCTGCAATTGCCCGGAATAGTTGAAAAACTAACCGGAAAATTGGTTAGTACAATCCATGCAGTTTTACCCGGATTTCAGTGTTATTGTGTAAAAGATTCTGATTATCCGGCAATAGTTGAAAAGGAAAATGCTGAGACAAAGGGACTACTTTTGGAAAATACTGATGATAAATCGCTAGAAATAATAGCGTTTTACGAGGGCGAAGAATATGAAATACAGAAAGTTACTGTATTTGCCGATGGGCAACCTCTGGAGGCAATTACATTCGTGTGGAAAAATGAAAAATCATTGTTAGAGGATAAGGAATGGGATTCAAACCAGTTTAAAAAAGAAAGTCTCGAACTTTATCTTAGTGTTGTTATACCGGAAACGCTGGAAGGATTTAAGAGGAAATGAATATCTCCGGTAAATCATTTCATCGATTTTCGACTTCCTCAACCCGGAGGGTTGATATGTTTATAGAAATGTCCAAGTCGCAAAGAAGGTAAGACCCCGGCCGGGGTCAAATGGTTTATTGTGCTTGCGTTTTTCTATAAACATGTGATGCCGCCAGCATCGGTAACGTGGTTTTAATTTGCAATCAAAATTTCTCCGGCACACTTTTATCTTTCATAATGTTTTGTAGCTTTAA
>JBBIPU010000180.1:0-7031 GCA_037442685.1 Draconibacterium sp.
CAAACGGTTTATGGCAAAGTGCAGGGTTTTATCCTGCGCGGGATTTACAATTTCCGCGGAATACCATATGGCGCCGACACCTCGGGCAAAAACCGCTTTATGCCGCCACAAAAACCCGAACCCTGGACCGATGTAAAACCGGCGGTTTGGTGGGGAAACACCGCACCACAAATCATGGACAATCGTTATGGTAACGCCTGGGCTTCGTTTGTTGACCACTGGAATTACGACGATGTAAGTGAGGATTGCCTGAGACTGAATATCTGGACACCCGCGCTGGCTGATGGCAAAAAACGCCCGGTGATGGTGTGGCTCCACGGCGGCGGTTACACCAACGGCAACGGCATCGAACAGGATGGGTACGATGGCGAAAACCTCAGCCGCAAAGGCGACATTGTTTTTGTGTCTATCAACCACCGGTTGGGGCCGATTGGTTTTTCTGACCTCTCGGGCGTTGGCGGAGAAAAATATAAGGACTCGGGAAATGTGGGTGCACTCGATATGGTAGCCGCGCTGGAATGGGTAAAGGAAAACATTGCCAATTTTGGTGGCGACTTAGCCAATGTGACAATTATGGGACAGTCAGGTGGCGGCGCCAAAGTGTGTGTGCTGGCTGCCATGCCAGCGGCAAAAGGTTTGATTCACAAGGCTGTGCCGCTGAGCGGTTCGACCACCAAAGCGCTTGAACAGGAATACTCGCAGAAACTGGGCGAATATATTCTTAAAGAAGCCGGACTAAAATCTTCAGATATCGACAAATTACAGGAAATGCCGTGGAAAGAATATCTTTTGTTGGCCAACAAAGCCAGCCAGACAATGACAAAGGAAAATCCTCCGGCACCCGGATTCCGCGGTGGATTTGCACCGGTAGCCGATGGCGTGAACATTCCGAAAGGCACTTTTTACAGCGAAGCCGAAGGTGTTTCTTCTGATGTTCCGATGCTCATCTGCAGCACTTTCCACGAATGGGGAATGAGTCGCACAAATCCAGAACTCGAAAAAATCACAGCCGATGAAGCCAAAAATATGCTGAAGGAACGAGCCGGAATACGTGGTGGTTTTGGCGATAAAGCAGCGGAAATTTATGATGCCTACGCCAAAATCTTCCCTGATAAAAAACCCATCGAAATTCTGACACTGGCATCGAGCAACCGCAAAGGCGTGGTAGAAACCGCCACTGCAAAAGCAGTTCAGAAAGCTCCGGTTTACGTTGCCTGGTTTGGCTGGGAGCCACCGATGTTTAATGGCAGGATGCGCGCTTTCCATTGTCTCGACATCTGTTTCTGGTATGACAACACCGATTTGATGCTCACGCACACTGGTGGCGGCGCACGTCCGCGGAAACTCTCCGAAAAAATGTCGGCATCGCTGTTGCAGTTTATGAAAACCGGGAATCCAAATGGTGGAGGTTTGCCCGAATGGCCGGCTTTTACAATTGATAATGGCGAAACCATGGTGCTGAACGATGTTTCGGAAGTAAAAAACGACCCCGACCGGGAAGCAAGAAAATTGCTGTAATTTACTTTTAATGAGCTGGTGACTTGAAATCACCAGCTCAATATTTTAAACTAATTACCAAATAATCGAACTTATTTTAACAATTAAAAGATTTAAACCCTAAATTCGCCTCTCTTAATATATTACAACCTGAATAAGTTCTGATATGTGGAAATTTCTGGTTAGGCTAATTTTCCGGAACCGCCCTTATATTCTGGCATTCACCCTTTTACTTGCCATCTTCATGGGATGGGAAGGCATGCACGTTGGCATGTCGTACGATTTTGTAAAGATGTTGCCCAAAACCGATTCAACTGTGGTTGCCTACGAAAATTTCAAAGCTGAATACGGCGAAGATGGCAGCGTGATTGTAATCGGGGTTCAGACACCAGAAATGTTCAAACTCGAAAATTACAATCAATGGTACGATCTCACCCAGGATATTTCGAAAATTGATGGTGTGAAGGGTGTTATGTCGATTGCCAAAACCATCGATATCTATAAAAACGACTCCACCAAACATTTCGAATTTGTTCAGCTTGTAAAATCGAGGCCGCAAACGCAGGCAGAAGTTGACAGTCTGAAGAACAAACTTGCCAATCTGAGGTTTTACGATGGACTGCTCTGGAATTCAGCCACTCATTCTTATTTACTGGCTATTACGCTGAAACAGGAAGTTTTAAACAACAAAACACGCATAAAAGTAACCGACAACATTTTGAGCCGGGCCGGACAATATGCACAGGAAACCAGCAACCAGCTTCATTATTCAGGAATGCCCTTTATCCGGACAGTGATGATGCAGATGATTCAGCGTGAACTGTTCCTGTTTATCTTTTTTTCCATTTTTATTGCAGCGCTGATTCTGTACCTTTTCTTCAGGTCGTTCAGGGTAGTACTCAGTTCGCTCGTGGTGGTGACCATCAGCATTGTATTCACATTAGGTCTGATCGGGATAATGGGGTATAAAATCAGTATTCTCACAGGTTTAATCCCATCTCTGATTGTCGTCATCGCCATTGAAAATGTAATTTACATTCTGAATAAATACCATTGGGAATACAGGAACCACGGCAACAAAATCAGGGCGCTTTCGCGTGTGATACAGCGAATCGGATTTGCCTCGCTGATGGTGAACACAGCGACAGCGGTTGGTTTTGCCACGTTTATTCTTGTGTCGAACCAGTTGCTGCGCGAATTCGGTGTAATTGCTGCAACCAGCATTCTTGCCGAATATTTGCTTTGCATTACTCTTGTTCCCATAATTTTCAGTTATCTCGATCCACCGGGGGCAAAACATGTGAAACACCTCGACAATAACCTGTTCAATGCCATTCTCGAAAAGATCATTTACATCATCCAGTACCACCGGAAATGGATTTTCGCCGGAACTGCCGTTTTTCTTGTCACTGGCATCATTGGGATGCTGAATATGAAAACATCGGGAAAAGTAGTTGACGACATCAAACACAGTTCTCCTATTTACAAAGACCTGAAATTTTTCGAGAATGAATTTGGCGGTGTGATGCCTTTTGAAATTTCGATCGAAACATCTAAAAAGAAAGGGATTATACAGGCTGCCACACTTCAGAAAATCGACCAATTCCAGGATTCTGTAAAATCGCTTGGTGATTTTTCAAATCCCCTGTCGCTTGTGGAATTTGTGAAGTTTGCCAAACAGGCATTTTACAACGGGAATCCGGCAAGCTTTTCGCTTCCGAATAAAATGGAACGGAATTTTGTTCTGGCGTATCTTCCGCAACAGGCAAGCGAAAACACCAATCTGATGAATTCGTTTATCGATAAAGATCAGCAAAGTACACGCATCAGTTTCCAGATGGCCGACGCAGGTACCAATGAGGTCAAATCGCTTGTCAACAAGGCAACCGCGTTTGCCGATTCAATTTTCCCGAAAGATCAGTACAAAGTGGTGATTACGGGTAACAGCGTGGTGTATGCAAAAGGCACTGAATTCCTGATCAAACATCTTGTAATAAGTGTTTTACTTGCAATTGCCTTTATTTCGCTTTTAATGGCACTGATGTTTTCGAGTGTGAGAATGATTGCCGTTTCGATGATCCCGAATATTATTCCGCTGATTATTACCGCTGCAATTATGGGTTACACAGGAGTTCCCGTGAAACCTTCCACCATCATTGTGTTCAGCATTGCTCTTGGCATTTCGGTGGACAACACCATTCAGTACCTTTCACGTTACAGACACGAACTGAAAATCACCGGCGGCAATATCAGACTCTCAACATTAAATGCCCTGCGTGAAGCGGGATTCAGCATGATGTACACTTCGGTGGTGCTGGTGTTGGGATTCAGCGTATTTATGATTTCCGATTTTGGCGGCACGCAGGCTCTGGGAATGCTTATTTCGGCAACGCTGTTTATTGCCATGTTCTTCAATATGCTGGTTCTTCCTTCGTTGTTGCTTGTATTAGACAAATACATTGTCACCAAAGCATTTGAAGGCGAGCAGATTATCGAAATTTATGAAGAGGATGAAAACGATAAAACAGTTCGAAAAGAAAAACTGAACGGAGAATAAATCAATATTAAACTATTTTACCAGCCTCCGGTCAAGCCATTTTCGAGAGCTTTTTTATAATTTTCGAGGTTAAACTCATATAAATAAGGTGGTTTGTGAGCTCCGCCTTTTTTTGTTTCGGGAAGTTTGTTCAGAATATCGAATGAAAGCATCCGCCTTTGAAAATTACGCCGGTCAAGCGTTTTTCCAAGGATTGTTTCATACAACTTCTGCAATTCGGGCATCGTGAATTTTTCGGGCAACAGGTTGTAACCGATTGGCTGGTAACTGATTTGTAAACGCAAAGTATTCAGTGCTTTTTGCAGAATCAGATTGTGGTCAATAATCAGCGAATTGATTTCTTCAAGATTAAGCCATTCAGCTTTTTCAGAAAAATAATCAGGGGTTGGAACTGCTTTTGTAAAATCAACCAGGGCATAAAAACCGATTGAAATAAACCGCTGCGCAAACCATTCGAGATTGGGATTGGCGCCCGATTCAACAAGATCTTTAACTGCAGGATTCATTTTTGATCGGGACGGGTCGCTGAAGACCATAAATTGCTTAAGAAAGATATTGTCAAGCCCTGTTCTTTCTTTCAGAACCCTTGACGCTGCCTGCTCAACAGTTTCGTTTTTCATTACAAAACCACCAGGCAAAGCTCTTTCATGCGAATATTTCATTTTCAGCAAAAGCACTTTTAACTGGTTCTGATGAAAACCAAAAACCACGCAATCAAGAGAGACCGATTCAAGAAAATTTCCGGTTTCAAAAACCATTTGGTAATCAAATTTTTAAGTCAATTCAAAATTGCTAATTAACAATTTCAGGTTGTTTTAACCTTTAACAGCAACACAATTTTTATTGTGTCAAATAAACACTTTAATCTTTTATTACAAAATTTTAAATGAAAAAAAAAGTGCAAATTCGCCATATCTTAAAAATCCAATAAAAGTTACAAAATGAAGAAACTAAACTTATTTATCCTGCTGTTTGCTGTTGTCATTCAGGTTCATGCACAAAATCAGCAAATGGATTCTTTTATCAGCAACCTGATGAAAAAGATGACGCTGGAAGAAAAAATCGGTCAGTTAAACCAGGTTGCCATTTACAGTTCGTTTGCCACGGGAGCTACGGTAAGCACCGATGTGGAAGCCAAAATTGTGGCCGGAAATGTGGGGAGTATTTTGAACAGTCTGAATCCCGAAGTTACCCGGAAAGCACAGAAACTGGCGGTTACAAAAAGCCCGAACAAAATTCCGATTATTTTCGGCATGGATGTGATCCACGGATTTCAAACCATCTTCCCGATCCCACTGGCAATGTCGTGTACATGGGACATGCAACTGATTGAACAAAGTGCCAGGATTGCAGCTGCTGAAGCAAGTTCGGCCGGAATCGCCTGGACTTTTTCCCCAATGGTGGATATTGCACGTGATGCACGCTGGGGCAGAATTGCCGAAGGTTCGGGTGAAGATCCGTTTTTAGGTTCGCAAATAGCAAAAGCAATGATAAAAGGGTACCAGGGCGACGATCTTTCAAAAGAAAATACAATCATGGCCTGTGTAAAACACTTTGGATTGTATGGCGCTGCCGAGGCAGGCCGCGATTACAATACCGTTGACATGAGCCGGATTGCGATGTACCAGGATTACCTTCCTCCGTACAAGGCTGCCGTTGATGCCGGAGCAGGAAGCGCGATGACTTCTTTTAATGTGATTGACGGAATTCCGGCCACCGGAAATCACTGGCTGCTGACCGAACTTCTTCGCAACCAGTGGAAATTCAATGGTTTTGTGGTTACAGACTACACGGCGATCAATGAGATGATTGCCCACGGAATGGGTGATCTTCAAACTGTTTCTGCTCTTGCGCTGAATGCCGGAGTTGACATGGATATGGTTGGCGAAGGATTTCTGACAACATTGAAAAAGTCGCTTGCCGAAGGAAAAGTAACCGAAGCAGAAATTAACCGGGCGTGTAAAAACGTTCTCGAAGCCAAATACAAACTGGGATTGTTCGACGATCCGTACCGTTACATCAACACTTCCAGGATGGAAAAGGAACTCCTGTCGGAAGCCAATCAGAGTGCCGCACGGAAAATTGCTGCTAGTTCGGTTGTTCTGCTTAAAAATAACAAACAGATTCTGCCGCTGAAAAAGTCAGGAACAATTGCAGTTGTTGGTCCGCTTGCCGACAGTAAAAGCAATATGCTTGGAACCTGGGCGATGGGTGGAAAAACCGATAAAGTGGTCAGTCTGCTTGACGGTTTAAAAAACGTGGGTGGCAGCAATGTTAAGGTTATTTATTCAAAGGGAGCTGATTTTACTGACGATCCGTATCTTTTAAAAAACATGCAGTCGCCACTTTCTCCTGCCGGAAATAATGCAACATCCGAAAATAAATCAAATGAAGAACTGATTCATGAAGCAGTTAAACTGGCTGCTCAGGCTGATGCAGTGGTTGCAGCAGTTGGCGAACCGGCAGCCTGGTCGGGAGAAGCTTCAAGCCGCACGGATATCAGCATTCCCGAAACCCAGAAAAACCTGCTGAAAGCATTGAAAGAAACCGGAAAACCAGTTGTAGTTGTTATAATTAGCGGTCGCCCGTTAACACTGGTCTGGGAAGATGCAAACTTTGATGCAATTCTGGAAGCCTGGCACGGCGGGACACAAGCCGGGAATGCAATTGCCGATATCCTTTTTGGCGATCAGATTCCGGCAGGAAAACTGACTGCTTCTTTCCCGAGAAACGTTGGCCAAATCCCAAATTATTACAACCATAAAAATACTGGCCGCCCGGCAAGTCCGAACAATAAATTCTCATCAAAATATATCGATTCGCCGAACGAACCATTGTACCCGTTTGGATATGGCCTGAGTTACACCACTTTCGAATACGGCGATATTTCGCTTAATAAAACCGAACTAAAAGGAGAAGAAACATTAACCGTTACAATTCCGGTAAAAAATACCGGAAAATTCAAAGGTGAAGAAGT
>JBBIPU010000181.1:0-6926 GCA_037442685.1 Draconibacterium sp.
TGAAAATCAATATATGTAAACGAATTTTTTCTGATATTTTGATAGCTTTTTTCACCAGGTTCAGCTAATTAAAGAATTTATCGTTATTGATAAAAATGAATTCTTAATACTCACTGTTTCGTTTTCAGGGGATTTCCGGCTTTATCAAAAAACTCTTTCTGTAATTCGGGCACTATTTTATCAGCTTTAACTTCCTTAATCATTTTCACCAGTTGTGAAACTGTTTCGTTGATGAGTAGTTCACCTGCTTGTGCATTTGCTTTGGAACCATCACCGCCGTAATGATTCGGGTAACTGGCATACCACCAGATACCGGTGTAAACATACTGCAATTCCTTCATCCTCTCCTGGTCGGCGCCCGATTGTTGTCCGGCCCTTTCGGGATGCGAAACTGCAGGCTGGGCAGCCATCATTTCCGAGGTTTCGCTGTTGCCGGCGTGGGCATCAAACTTGTCAGGCTGAGTGAGTTCAGTTACTTTTTTGGCAATCTCCGGATTGTCTTCTGGCCTGAACCAATACAAAGCATAATTCCGCGGTTCCGAAAGCTGTGCCATCCCGAAATAATTCAGAAATGCATTGTTCCCGCCATGCCCGTTTACAATGATGATCTTTTCAAAACCATTGCGATTCAGTTCATTGAGGGTTTCCTGCAGTATTTTCCAGATCAGTTCAGGACTGTAAGCTACCGTTCCCGGCTGGTGTTTTGCTTCGTTGATCTGACTGAAATAGTACCACGGAAAAACCACAACGTATTCCTTTTCTGCTGCCTGCAAAGCATATTCACGCGAAAGATAGAGGTCGGTGCCCAGTGGCAGGTGAGGACCATGTTTTTCCATTACCCCGATGGGAATAATGCAGGTTTTGGCACTTTTTCCCACCGCTTTTACAAAATCGGGGGCCGTAAGTTCTTCGTATCTGAAAGGAATTTCCTGAGCGGAACTAAAGCCTGCAAGAAACAGGAAAACAGTGAAAATCAGTAGTTTTTTCATAGGTATTTGATTTAGTTATTTGTGTTTAAATTTATAAAATAATCGAAAGGATTTCATCTTTTTGGAAATGTGAAATCCAAACTTAAAAACAAAACCCGGTAGTAGTTTATAAAGCTGATATCGAGTTTTGCAGGTTTAAAAAAGCCATGTTTCTGTTCAAATTTTACGGCATTTTTTGCAGGTACTGCTTGCTGTTGGCAAATTACCGGGTATTCAGGTAGAGAATGTGAATGATGTTTGTAATTATTTTGCCGGTTGTATTATTAAAGTTCCACACCTGTTTTTTCAATCTCATATGCCAATGGATTCTGAATGTTAAAATCCCCTTCAAAAATCGGATGTGGTTCAATTCTTAAATCAATATCCCATCTTAAACGCATTAAGAGCATCTGAACAGCAAAAAAGTCATCCATTTTACCAATTATTACGGCAATATCAATGTCACTGTCAGGATGCTGATTTCCTTTGGCATACGAACCAAATAAAAATGCCTTTTTCAATTCCAGTTCAGCCGGAATTCGTTGAATATATTGCTTTGCTGTATTTATAATTGACTGATCAACCATTTTCTAATTATTTCAATTTTACCAATCCATTCATTTGAGTATTCAGGTGTGCAGAGTTTATAAAAACTTTGCTTGTAATCATCATACCTCGCATTTAAATTGAAAGTTGTAATCGCATCTAACCATTCATCATAATTTGCAGGCAAATCAACTTCTGTCTTCCTAATCAAATACAATAAATCATGTTTAAACACAGGGTGCTGATGTAATCTTTTGACATATAGAGCTTTTATCAACTTCTCAATAACAAGATGCCCCATAAATAAAGCCCATGAATATTCTTTGGTCTTTATTAAATTCTGCATGGTTAAATAATTCTGCTCTGAAGATTCTCTCCAATATTTAATTAATAATTCAATATCAGTTATTTTTTCTTCCATATCGATTCAAAAATACAAATTATTATCAGTAGAAAGTAAAATTTTAAATCTCACATTTCAATCACAACGCCAAACATAATTTTAAACAATTAATCATTTATAAAATATGCGGGGGTGATTTTATTTCCAAATACAAAAAACCCGGAAACAACATTTGCTGTTCCCGGGTTGCAGCGGCTAAAAGCCGTGGTTTTATCAAAACTTATTTGGTTTCTTTTTGCAGGAACTGGTTGCTGTTTGCAAACTCCCACATATCAAGAAAGCCAATGCGGATAATATTGGTCATTTTCTCCCAGTTGATTTTGCTGAGTTCATCAGACGGCTGGTGATAATCGGGGTGCATGGCTGCCATAAAATAGAAAACCGGAATTCCGACTTCGGCAAATGGTGCATGGTCGCTGCCACCCGATGGCTTTTCAGAAGCGCTGTATTCCATATCGAGATTGATTTTAAAATCTGCAAGGTTCTTTTTTGTCAGCTCTTCAATACCCGGGTACGCTTTTGTGTAACTCATATCGGCCATGTTTTTCAGGGAATCTTTCTCCACATCGCGGGCAATCATGTCATAATTCAGGTCCAGAACAATATTCATATTTTTCTTTCGGGCTTCCTGTACAAAATATTTCGAGCCATAAAGACCCTTTTCCTCACCTGTCCAGGCTGCAAAAATGATAGACTTTTCTGGTTTCTTACCCGTTGCCATAAAAGCTTTGGCAAGAGTCATCACACCCACAGTTCCAGAGGCATTGTCGTCGGCGCCGTTCCATATAAAACCATCGTATTTCCCGAGATGGTCGTAATGTCCACCTACTACGATAAATTCATCCTTTTTCTCACCTTCGATATAACCAACCACATTCCGTGCTTTTACAATCTCCGATTTTACCGACGTATTAAAGGCGATCATTTTCCCTTGCAGTTCTTTTGATTCCGGGATCATTTTTTCTGCAACGGTTTTTTCAAATTCTGCAAAATTAATCCCTGTTCCCGAAATGATTTCGTTTACGAGTCGCGGTGTCACTGTAAATGTTGGCATACTGGCGGTTAAAGTATCTGCCGGCAACGCCATCGAAGTATTGTAGTAAGAATCGAGAGGTTTGTCGGCTTCGTAATAATTTGTTTTTGCCTGGTAGATCTGGTTTTGCGACCACGATAACATTGGATCTGAACCGGGAATTACCTGAATGACCGCTATTGCCCCGGCTTTTTCAAGCGCTTCAGATTTGTTTCTTTCCAGCATATAAAAAGCGCGTCCTCTTTCGGGAGCATATTTTTTGTAGGCAACCGAAGCAGTGTCTTTGTGCCCCGGGAATCCGGCAAGAATAACGGCGATTTTTCCGTGGAGATCAATTTTGCCTAAATCATCATAACCTTTTTCCCTGTTCTGATATCCGTACCCCGCAAAAACCACCGGCGCCTTTGCTGACAGTGCAACTGATCCTGTGCGAACGTTAAAATCGGTTTTGTATCCAAAGTCCACCGACTTTTCGCTGTTCATCGTTTTCGAAATAACTGCGAATGATTGTTCTTCACCGGGTTCATATTTAATCAGGCTAAAATTCTGAAAATAAGTTTTAGGCTGAGGTCCCATTTCGTTAGGTAACATCCTTCTTCTCCTGCTAAAAGTCGGAACATCTTCATCACCAAATGGTTTGATACCATAAATCTGAAATATGGAAGCGATGTAATCGGCCGCCATATATTCACCACGTGTTCCTACGGCACGACCTTCTGTCCAGTCGGATGCAAGAAATCCTAACTGACCTTTAACTGCTTCCTGAGTAATTGCTGCCAGACCTTTTTCGATTTCAGTTTGCGAAAATCCGGTAGCGCCAGTGAATAACAACACGAAAATTGCAATTTGTTTTTTCATAGATTGATCATGTTTTAAATTATTAATTTATTAGTAAAGACTTTTGGTTCAGGAGCGTAATATTAAATAATTCAACTTAATATTTTTCCGAATTCGATCTTATATTCATTTTAAATTACAATGTTCGGTTTGTGCTCATAATTTTGATTAAATAAAGCTTTTGTTCATTAAAAATCTTCAGACGAAATAATTGTATAACATAGAATTTAGTTTGGCCAAATAGTAACCATTATGATAATCTGCAGTATAATAAATCAAAAAACAACTTGCTTATTTTGATCGAATGCTCTTAAAAATATCATGTTATGAAAACGAATCAACTAATTCAGGTCAGTGGAACAATAGTGAAACAAGAATCAATTGCTCCGATTACATCGCATATTGTAAAAAACACTTTCGTTGCAGAAGCCGACAAACCTTATTCAAATTATTACGGGGTTGCACCGTTTAACATGCCTACCAAACCAAATTCGCTTTTTTTGTTTACCGATCATTATTATACCCTCGACGAAGTATTGAGGTTTGCCAAATTAATAAATCTGAGTTGTATGCAAACAGTTAATATTGCCGTATCTGTTCTTGAGTTTGCAACCGAAACTTATCCTGCAATACGTATAAAAAACTTTCCTGATTACGAAAGGATTCATAATTTACAGGAATGCTTTATGGAACAGGGAGTTAAATTTGCTAAAAAAGTGCATATTGGTTCCAACGCTGTTATAAAAACCTATAAACTATTTAGACTGGAAAAACTGGAAGAGGGCATATATATTGACCACCTGCAGGAAAAAACTGGTTACGTTGCGCTTTCAAAACTGATTGACCAGGAGTATTTTACAAAGACACTTGCTGAAATCAGGAACAATACTGACTGCCCGATGTTTGACGCTGCAAGAGGTGCGCTGCTGTTAGGTTCGGAAATCACAGACATCGTCAGAATTTATTCAGGACATCTTGAAATCGGGATGTTAAAATGCATCAGGGAGAAATTTGAACATTCACTCAAATAATACCAAATCAGGTTAACCAGGTATTGATTAAAAGTTGGTTTTTCCTGCACAGATTATTCATTGTTAACTGATATTTTCCGGAGAAAAATTAACCGGTGAAGTTTCCTGTACTTTGTCAGTCAATCGTAAACAAAATTGCAAGGAAATAATTCATTGCTGCCTTTTTATCCTGATCATCACACCATGCAAAATTCATTTTGTATTTTAACAATTCTCAAATCAATTATTCCCTAATTTTGATCGCAATTCGATTAAACCAGACTTATGACCGCTGAAGAAAAATTACGTTCGCTTGTTCTTGCACCATACATTATAAAAGCCACTGCACTGATAGGTACTGCCAGGTATGTCGGCGGGAATCAGTTCAGACATGCATTTGCCACGCTTGGAATTTTACTTGACTACAAATATTTTTCGAATCCTGTTCTTTTGAAGGCTTCGCTTGTCCATGATCTTTTTGAAGATATACCATCCACTGACAGGTCAATTTTGCGTAATCTGGATTCAGACGGGGAAATGGTGACCCGGCTGGTATTGGAAATGACAAAAAATGAGAATGAATCGAAAGCAAACTATCTGAAACGGATTCTGGAAACCGGTTCCGTGAATGCGAAAATCCTTAAAATAGCCGACAGAATCAGTAACCTGACTGATATTAACCGGAGTATTTTTTCAGACAAAAAAATCAGTCAATATCTCGACGAAACTGAAAATATGTTCTCCCGATGGCACGACAGGTTAATCACGACATGGTCAGGGAGTTAACCGATCTGATCAGTAAAAGAAGGACAATGCTGACAAGCGGTTATTAAACCGTACAATTTACCGGGTGATTAAAAAGTAATTTGAAAAATTCTCCGTTTATTTTAAAACCTGCTGAATTTCAACCAGACGACTTTTTACATCTGCATCGTCGGGCCTGATTTCAAGCGCCTTTTTATACCAGAAACGGGCAACATTGTAATTTTTTGCTTCGAATGCAGCCGATGCCTTTTGAACAGCAGACTCAAACTGCTGGCCCGATTGCGCTGTCATGCGTTCAGCAATCCTCTTTTCAATTTCCTTTATCTGATCTTTCGGATAATTTTCGTTTGACTTGACTCCCAGCGCCCTGTTATACCAGCCACGGGCAACAGCATATTGATTATTCCGGAAAGTTGAATCAGCCAGATCGACAAATTTCTGGTAATCCCTGTCAAGCTGACTTGTTAAAAGACTGTTCAGTAACTTGTTTATCTCATCGATTCGCTGTTTCGGATATTTTTCTTCCGGTTTCACATCCCATGCTTTGTAGTACCAACCACGCGAAACTATATATTGCTTTGTATCAAATAATTGATCGGCTTGCCTGATGTACTGGTCGTAAATGTTTTTGAGTTCGGCATCACTTGCCACTTCGCGTGCTTCGGTTTCCTGATTTAACAATGCAACCTCGTTTGTACGCTTCTGCAAATCTTCAGCTGCCTGTTTTTCTGCAAGAATGCGTTTTTGTTCTTTCTGGAGCAAATCATCAATTTTTGCAATCTGATTCTTCGGATATTGCTCTTCTGGTTTTACAGTCAGCGATCTTTCATATTCAGATTTTGCCTGTGAATAATCATTTGTTTTGAAAAATCCATCGGCAGCAATAATAATTACGCGATACTTTTCGTCGATTGCCTGTTGTTCCAGAATCTTGTCTATTTCGACAATTCTTTCCTTTGGATATGATTCCTCCGGTTTTAATGTTAATGCCTCGTTGTATTTGCCTTTTGACTGATCATAACTTTTCCCGGTAAAAAAGCGATCGGCCTGCTGTATCAGATTTGCATAGTTTCTGTCACGTGTTTCCTGTTCTTTTTTAGCTTGTTCAACCGCTGCAAGAGTTTTATTTATTTCATCGATTTTTTGTTGCGGATAATTTTCGTTCGGTTTTACAGTGAGGGCATTCCTGTATTCATTCCGCGCGCTTTCGTATTGCTTTTCGTTGAAAAGGTTGTCGGCTTTGGCAATCGCGTCGCTGTAATTCTTGTTTTTTTCAGCCTGAACAGCAGCCAGTCTAGCAGCTTCAGCTTCGACTTTTTCCTTCTCAATCCTGATTCTTTCTGCTTCCGCTTCGGCGGCTAACC
>JBBIPU010000182.1:0-6919 GCA_037442685.1 Draconibacterium sp.
AGTAAAGGAAATGGTTGGTTTTTAAGATAATTTATTATACGGATTCATTATTAATCCCTGATAAGATCAATTTTTCTCAATAAATGCATTAATAAGCTTACGTTCACTATTTGATTTGAATCAAATATGTCATAAATTGTTGTTAGAATACTTTAGCAATTTATTTATTAACTTAAAAATTATGCGTATGAGAAAAATTTTTACATTTTTAATTGTTTTGGTTATTGTTATATCCGCGAACGCTCAATATACCACTTTGTATGATTTTGAGGATGGTGTGGATACAACTGTCTGGATTCCATTTGCAAATGGAAAATCAGGTTCAACCAAAGACATCAGTGTTCTGTTGAATCCGATGAAAGACACAATCAATAGTAGCGACAGTGTGATGATGTTTGTCGTTCATCCCGATGCTGATCCATGGGTTGGAATGTTTTCTGATGCTTTCCCGGTATCTATCACGCAGGAATCGCATGTTCTTTCAATGATGGTTTATAAAAAAATTGAAAGTCCGGTATTGCTCAAACTCGAGTTGAGTATGAACGGAGGTGCAACAACTTCGAAAAGTGTTACCAATAGTGTTGTTGATGCCTGGCAAATGCTGAATTTTGATTTCTCTGATTTAATAGGAAAAATCTACAGTCGATTAACTGTATTTCCTGATTTTCCGGAATCGAGAAACAAAATAGACAGTACTATTGTTTTTCTGGATAACATTGCCATTGAAGATCCGACTAATACTGCTATACAGGAATTTGAAGGATATAAAATGAAACTTTATCCAAATCCTGCCGACCACAGAATGGCAGTACTCTATCCGGAAATGACAGGTTTAAGAATTTCGGGCATTAACGGACAGGAAATCAGAACCATCAAATTTAGCACTGCTAACCAGAAGGTGATCGAAGTTGGTGATCTTAAAACAGGTACTTATTTTGTAACGGCTTTTACCTCAAAGGGTAATTTCACCATGCCTTTTATAAAAAAGTAATTACTTAGAAAAGAAACTGATTTTAAAACTTATTTACTGAAATTGCCACCTTGCTAAGGAAACCGAAAAGCATATTTTCCTGAAAGCAGGGTGGCAATTATTTGGTATTTCATTCGATTTCAGGTATCCTGTGCTTTAAGACAACCTGTTTTGAATTTCCGTTATTATTGATTTCCGGAGTTTTCAGAAAAATTATACCCGCTCAGTTTGCACGTATATTTCCGATATTCTTAAATCGTTGATTCATTGTACATTTTTTTACATCATTTTATATGTTTGAAAAAGGTGAAAGTTATATTGGAATTAATTATTAGTTTTGGTTGTGAAAACAGATATTCGATATGGCGAATGTTTTGAGGATCAAATCGTTCACTGTTTTCCAAATAGAAATTTTTTGTAAAATGAATAAAGGTTAAAAAGAAGAGGACTTAATTATGAAAAAATATTTTTTTATTCTGATGATAATTTTTGGCATGCAAACGAATGCCCAGGATTGGAAACTGGTTTGGTCAGATGAATTTGACAGTCTGAATATCAATAAAAACAATTGGAAATTTGAAATCGGTAATAATAATGGCTGGGGTAACAATGAGCTTCAGTATTATACAAACCGTGCCGATAATTCAACAATAAAAGATGGAAATCTTCTGATTATAGCAAAACAGGAATTATATGGTGGCAAAAATTACACATCAGCACGTTTAAAAACCCAGGATTTGAAAAGTTTTAAATACGGGAAAATAGAAGGGCGAATAAAACTTCCGGCGCAACAGGGAATCTGGCCGGCATTCTGGACACTTGGTACCAACATTAATCAGGTTGGCTGGCCAAAATGCGGCGAAATAGATATTATGGAGCATATCAACAAAGTGAATTATGTAAATGGAACACTTCATTGGGATAATAGCGGGCATGCGAGTTATGGTAAAACTATTACATGCGATGTAACAAAATATCACGTTTATTCAATCGAATGGAACGAAAACGCGATTAAGTGGTTTGTTGACGGAAACAAATATTGTGAAATCAACATTGCCAATAATGCCGGTGGCACTGAAGAAGTACATAATCCGATGTTTATTTTGCTAAATCTGGCAGTTGGTGGCAACTGGCCGGGAAATCCTGACGGTACAACTGTTTTTCCTGATACTATGTTTGTGGACTACGTCAGGGTTTATCAGACAGGTGTAACTTCGGGTTCAGCCCTGCAAAAAAAAGAAGGATTTTCTATGGAACAGAATTATCCCAACCCATTTAATTCAACCACAACTTTCTCATATTCAATTCCATCGACGTCAAGTGTATCATTAAAGGTGTTTGACGCGAACGGGAGAGAAGTATCAACAATTGTTAACGAAAAAATGCAGACAGGAAAACATGAAAGAGAATGGAATGGCGCAGGTTTTCCCGGGGGTGTTTATTACTGTAAATTACAAGCCGGTCAGTTTGAAGAAACCAAAAGGATTGTACTGCTCAGATAAGAAGTTTTTTTAAATGGTTCCCTGAAATCAGAGCTGATGCAATTCGTTAATTAATAAGCGTTTAATAACTAATCAATTTAAACCTTGAAATTATGAGAAAAGCCATTTTACTCCTGGTCTTTTGTGCATTATTTGGTTCACATGGTTTTGCGCAAAAACGCACTTTCGCAATTGAAAACGGGGAATTTCGTTACGACGGAAAATCAATAAAAATTTACAGCGGCGAAATGCATTATGCCCGTATTCCGCATGAATACTGGAAACACAGGCTGCTGATGATAAAAGCAATGGGACTGAATACTGTGGCTACTTATATTTTCTGGAATCATCATGAAATTGCACCCGGAGTGTGGGATTTCAGCACAGGTAACCGGAATCTCAGGGAATTTATAAAACTTGCAGGCGAAGAAGGATTGATGGTGATTCTTCGTCCCGGACCTTACGCGTGTGCCGAATGGGAGTTTGGTGGTTATCCGTGGTGGATTGTTAAAAATAAAGAACTTGTAATTCGCGCAAACAACAAGCCTTTTCTCGATTCGTGCAATGTTTATATAACTAAACTGATTGACCAGGTAAGGGATTTGCAGGTTACCAAAGGCGGGCCTGTGATCATGTTTCAGGCTGAAAATGAGTTTGGTTCCTATGTTGCTCAACGTAAGGATATTCCGCTTGCTGAGCATAAAAAATACAGTCATGCAATCAAAGATCAGCTTTTAAAAGCTGGTGTTGAAGTACCTCTTTTTACATCAGATGGCAGCTGGCTTTTTGAAGGCGGAACAATTGAGGGCGCTTTGCCTACTGCAAATGGTGAAGATAATGTGGAAAATCTGAAAAAGGTTGTAAATCAGTATCATGGAGGGAAAGGACCGTACATGGTTGCTGAGTTTTATCCCGGCTGGCTTGATCATTGGGCTGAGGCATTTCCGAGAGTTTCGACAGAAACAGTGATGAAACAGATGAAAAAGTACCTCGACAATGATGTCTCTTTTAATTTTTATATGGTACACGGTGGTACCAATTTTGGATTTACTTCGGGAGCTAATTACGATAAAAACCACGATATTCAGCCGGATTTGACCAGTTACGATTACGATGCACCTGTGAGTGAGGCAGGTTGGGCAACACCAAAATATTTGGCAATCAGGGAGGAATTAAAGAGAAGAGTGAAATATGCAGTTCCTGAAATTCCTGAAAAAATAAAAGTGATTGCAATTCCTGAAATAAAACTTAAGGCTTTTGATTTCAATGATTTGAAGAATAAAATCGCTCCGGTTTTAAACGACACACCGCTTGCTTTTGAAGACCTGAACCAGGGGCACGGATATGTTTTATACAGTAAAAAATTTGTTCAGCCCATCAGCGGAAAGCTGGAAGTGAAAGGATTGCGCGATTTTGCCACTATTTATGTAAATGGCGAAAAGATTGGTGAGTTAAACAGGTACTACAAAAACTATTCGATGGATATCGAAATTCCGTTTAATGCAACACTCGAACTTTTAGTCGAAAATATGGGGCGCATCAATTACGGCGCCGAGATTGTGAATAATCTGAAAGGCATAATCAGTCCGGTTACAATCAACGGAATGGAAATCACCGGAAACTGGCAGATGTACCGGATGCCACTTGAAAAACAACCTGATCTTTCTTCTCTCAGAAATAAAGCTGTTAAAGGAAATCCGGCATTTTACATGGGGAAATTCAATCTTGATGAAACCGGAGATACATTCCTCGACATGCGGAAATGGGGAAAAGGAATTGTATTTGTGAATGGTCATCATCTGGGCAGGTACTGGAGTGTTGGTCCGCAGCAAACCCTTTATTTACCCGGAGTCTGGCTGAAAAAAGGCGAAAATGAAATTGTAATTTTTGAGCAGCAGAACGATGAAATTCAAACCGGAATCAGCAGTGTTGAAACACCGGTGCTGGAGGATTTAAAGGGAAAGTAAATCAGTTTTAATCAATTGGCAGACTTTTGTTTGCTTCTCTTCCAAACCCTTCAATTTCAATCTTTTTATCGGTAAAAGTGATTATCGAATAAGCATTTTCGTTTTCGGTTTCTACCATTCCTTTCAGATTAATAAAATGAATCCCGTTTTGAAAAGCATAATTTCCGGCGTGGTTGTGTCCGTTAATCCATGCTTTTACACAACTGAATTTTTCAATGATTGCCAGGATTTCTTTCGAGTTCCAGAGTGCATGAGCTTCGAGCGGCAAAAGCGGATAATGACAAAACAACGCTACATTCCGCTTTTTGCTGGTAGCAATTTCCAGTTGGTCAATAAGCCAGTTTTGTTGTTTTTCCGAAATCGCAGCATTCCAGGTTTTGTTGTTGGGCTCGTTTTCTTCTGTCAACCTGTTAATCCATTGATTTGCTTTCTTAACCACTTCCTGATTGTTTGAATTCAGCGTTATTTCATTTCCATCCAGAAAAATAAATTGCCAATCTTTCTTTTGAACTGTGTAATAAGTTTGTTTAAGACCTAACTTTTCAGGTACCAAATCGAAATACAGTGAATCTACTTCAAAATCATGGTTCCCTGTTGTATGGTAAATCCTGTTTTTCGAGGCCTTCAAAACTTCATTCACCTGATCGAAACTTGTAAAATCACGATCGATCAAATCTCCCAATCCTACTACAAATTCAATGTTTTTATCACTATTGAATCTTGTAATGCATTCATCAATTTTCTTTAATGAATTGCCGTAGTAACGGTTGATTGCCGGATCGCAACTGCAATACTGACAATCGGCAAAAACACCTGTTGTAACCTGGCTTTTAACATTCACGGTTGACATCATTATTAAAAGAAAACCAAAAAATAATTGTTTCAGAATCTTCATTTAAATTGGTCTTACCTGCTAATTTAGGAGTAAAATTTAAAAGAATAACGATGCGCATTTTATTTGCAATCTTTTTATCAGGTTTATTGACACTTGGTGAGTACGCAGGAAACAAAATCAGTGATAAAGAAAAACAAGAGATTAACCAGTTGCTGGCAAAGCAGGTGGAAGCCTGGAACGAGGGAAACCTGGGAAAATTTATGGAGACCTATTGGAAGTCGGACAAACTGGTTTTTGTTGGTTCCCGCGGCCCGACTTACGGCTGGGAAGCAACTCTTGAAAATTACAGGAAAGGTTATCCTGACAAAAAAGCAATGGGAAATCTGCAATTTAAAATTCTCGAAATATCAAAAATCGATAAAAAAACTGTGTTTGTAATAGGCCGTTTCGAACTTACACGCGAGATTGGTAATATGGCCGGTCATTTTACATTAGTGATTCAGCGCATTGGAAATGAATGGCTTATCATCAGCGATCATTCAAGTGCTGAAAATAAATGATGTTAAATTTTGGTAAATTTGTTTTGTTTACGTATAAAAAATTTATCTTTGACGTAAATTGAAAATGGAATAAGAAATGGATACGAAACTGACATTACATTTTGACAGCGATGTGATTGAAAAAGCAAAGGTTTTTGCCGAATCGCGGGGGATTAGCTTGTCGCGCCTCACCGAATATCTTTACAGGCAGGTTACTTCTGGAAATTACATTTCGATTGACGATTTTCCGATTGCAGATTGGGTAAACCAGGTTGCTGAAGGAGAAGCAGTTTACAAACGCCGCAGCCGGAAAAGCACCAAAGATGAATATTACAGCAGCCGAAAATGAGAATTTTTGTCGATGCCAATATTCTGGTTGCAACGCTGAATCGCGAGTATCCGTTATTTAACTGGTCGGCAAGGGTGTTGAGCCTGCATGGAAACCATAATATTCAGTTATTCACTTCGCCTTTGTGTTTGGCCATTGCGTTTTATTTTGCAGGTAAAAAAAGCGGTGAAGCTGTTGCCAAAAAGAAAATTGAACTGCTTTGTAAAAATATCGGAATTACAACAGTAGACCAGGAAACAGCAGAAAAGGCGGTTAAGAATCAAAAAATCAAAGATTTCGAGGATGGGTTACAATATTATTCAGCACTCGACCAGAAATGCGATATTATTGTGACCGAAGATCAGTATGATTTTTATTTCAGCGAAATTGAGGTTTTGGGTTGCGAGGCATTACTTAAACGGCTGAATGCTGAGAGAAATCAATAATGATTACTGAATCATCCGATTTACACGTAAATCATTTTTTTAGTCATTCCCCCGTCAATAGTGAAATTCTGCCCTGTAATAAAATTGCTTTCAGGATTCAGCAGGAACAAAATCATGTTTGCAATGTCTTCCGCTTTTCCGACTCTGCCTGCCGGATGCTGTAAATGATCTGCTTCGGAAAGTTCAATCTGGTTTGCTTCCGATTTCTTTTTGATCCCCGAAATATCGATCCAGCCCGGACTGATGCTGTTTACCCTGATTTCCGGACCTAAACTCATTGCAAGCGCATGGGTCAATGCAAATATTCCGCCTTTACTTGCCGAATAGGCTTCTGTACCTGGTTCCGACTGAAA
>JBBIPU010000183.1:0-3178 GCA_037442685.1 Draconibacterium sp.
AATATTGTACGGGCTGAGTTTCGCCATTTATTCCCTGAGCGAATACACGCTCGCAACAGGCGATGAACGTGGAATTGAATATGCTAAAAAAACTTTCGACCTTGTACAAAAATATTGTGCCGACACTTATTATGGTGGTTATTTCGAAATGTTCAGCCGCGACTGGATTCTGGCAGGTCCCGGTTCGCAGGGAGGCGACCGTAAAACCCTCGATGTGCACATGCACCTGATGGAAGCTTTTACAACACTTTATGAATGTTCGGGAGAAGAAGTTCACCGGCGTAAACTTTTGGAAGATATTGACTTACTGCTAAACTGCATCAACCACCCGGTTTACAAAACAGGGATTCCGCAGTTTTACAAAGACTGGACAATTGCACCACAAATTAAATTCGATATTATCTGGGGTTGGGACCGTTTTTCAGCCGAAGGTCAGAAGGGAAATGCCACTGATAATACCTGTTACGGGCACAATGCCGAATTTGCGTGGTTGCTCATTCATGCACTTGACATCCTGAAAATTGATCCGGAAAAATATACCGAAACTTTCAGGATAATTTTCAACCACACAATCGATAATGGAATTGACACTGAATTTGGCGGTGTGTATGTTGAAGGACCGCATTCAGGAGGTGTTTACGACCGTGAAAAGGAATTCTGGCAACAGGCCGAAGTGCTGATTGGCGTTTTGGATGCCTGCCTGCTTTTCGGAGACGAAAAATACTGGGAAGCTTATAAAAATGTTCACCGGTTTGTATTCGACAAAGTGATCAACAAAGGAGTAGGCGAATGGTACCCTCTCCTATCCCGTCGCGGCGAACCAATCTGGACTCACATGGGACATTCTTGGAAAATCAATTATCACACCGTGAGATCGATGGTTCAGAGCATCATCAGAATGGACAAAATTGCATCAGAACTCTGATAACTAAACCAATAAATATTCAATCTGAAATATGGCACTATCACTAAACCTGACCGACTGGCTTATTTTTACAGTTATAATTGGCGGCAGTCTTGCTTTTGGCTTGTACATGGCCTGGCGAAAAAAAGCCGGGCAAAACAGCAACAACTTTTTCCTTGGGGGCAGATCGATAAAATGGCCGGTAGTCGGGGCATCGCTTTTTGCCACAAACATTGGTGCCGAGCATCTTGTAGGCCTTTCTGGCGATTCTTACAGATACGGACTATCTGCGGGATCAGTTGAATTGACAACTGCTATCACTTTAGGATTTGCCTGTGCAATTTTGTTTCCTTATTATATGAAAAACAAAATTTACACAATACCCGAATTTCTTGAAATACGTTACAACCGCCGGGCCCGTACTTTTTTTTCAGGTTTGATGCTGATAATCAGTATAATGACAAAACTGGCATTCACATTGTTTGCCGGTGCATTGGTACTGAATGGTTTATTAGGATGGAATGTAATGAACACAGTGATTTTTATCGGGATTGCAGTGGCAATTTTTACAATAATTGGCGGATTTACGGCGGTGGCATATACCGATGCAATTCAGGTGATAATCATGATTTTTGGTGCATCGGTAATGTTGTTTATCGGTTTGGACAAGGTTGGCGGATGGGATGGACTGATGACCAAAGCGCCTGAAATGATGACCATTGCAAAACCTTACGACGATCCGGTTTATCCGTTTTGGGGAATATTAGCCACCGCATTTTACGCAGGTATTTTTTACTGGGGAATCGACCAGGTAAATGTTCAGCGCACGCTGGCTGCACCCGATATTAAACAGGCCCGCTGGGGGGCCATGTTTGCCACTTTGCTGAAATTACTTCCCTTATTTATTTTTGCACTGCCCGGTGTTATTGCCTATGCACTTTTCCCTAACGAATTGCAGGGAGAAGAAACTAAACAGACTTTTGTTCTGCTGTTAAACAAGTTACTGCCGACAGGATTGCGCGGATTGTTGCTGGCTTCGCTCATGGCTGCTTTGGTTACATCGCTCATTGCAGTGCTGAACTCGGTTTCCACCCTGGTTGTGCGCGATTTCATTGTTGAATTTCATCCCGGAATTCCTGAGAAAAAACAGGTCAGGCTTGGAAGGATTATAATTGTTCTTGTCACTGTACTGGGTTTTGGGGCCGCTTATCTGGTTTATAAAAACGAAGAAGGACTTTACAAATACCTGCAAACCATTTCGGCTTACCTTGTAATTCCTGTTTTCCCTTCCATTTTTTTCGGAATCATCAGCAAAAAAGTAACTTTTAAAGGCGCTTCTGTTTCTGTACTCGTCGGAATAATACTGGCGACCATTTTTGTTATCGACCAGTTAATAGGGCCCGAAATGGGGAAACAGTTTTTCCCTTTGCTTCATTATCCACTTACGCTTAACTTCGGTTATCGCGGGCTGTGGGCTGAAATACTGATTACTGGTGTTTTGTTTGCGGTATCGGCTTTCACAGAAAAAACTATACCCGAAAAACTTGAAAAAACTACCATCAACTATTCCAAAGGAGTTGCAAAATTTGAAGGAATTACTGACTGGAGGCTGCATCTTGCAATATTATCGGCAGTTACAATATTTATTTATGTCTGGCTCTCGTAAATGAAAACTTTCCGCTTTTTATTAGCAGCGGTATTGTTATTCACCGTTGTTCCCGGTTTTGGTCAATCTCATTATTTCCATGAAGCGGTAGTCAGGACTGGTGAAAAAGCAACTCCGGTTGAAATCAGAATTGCAGAATTACTTGTTTCGCGACTGGAAGAATTACCCGGAATAAAGGCACGGATCGGTAATTCAAAAATCACAGGGGACGATGAATTGATTATTTTGCTTGGCATTCCGGAAAATTATGCTGAAATCTCCTCTCTTTTCGGTCCAGGACTGATTCCTCCTCTCACCTGGCTTGAACCCGGCGCTGAAGGATTTCTACTGAAAACTGAATTTAAAAACGATAAACCATTTATCCTTGCTGCCGGAATTGATGAACGTGGCTGTTTGTATGCAACCGGGGAACTTCTTCGTCAGATATCCTTCGACGAAAACAAAGGATTTACTTTCCCTGAAGAACTTAATATCCGGACAGCCCCTGCATTCGAAATACGCGGTACACAATTCGGGCAAAGCGGAGTTTCAAAAACCCTTGCACATGTCCGCGACTGGACCGACGAAGAAACTCAGCGTGTTATTTTGAATTACGCGCTTGCCGGAGC
>JBBIPU010000183.1:3278-6906 GCA_037442685.1 Draconibacterium sp.
GTAGAGGAAATGGCTGCAATCATTCACAAATATCATCCTGTGACCCGGATTTATTTTACTAACCAGAAATTTGACAACGAAGATGACAATGCTATTTTCGATTATCTGAATGAAAAGCCACGCGATTGGCTGTGGGCATGGGGCTACGGTCCGGGTTCGGATGCAACTACCTGGCAGCCCGGTCACAGGCAGACACACAGAATGGATCTTTTCCGGTACCCAGGTTTTGGACCTTACAGTTTGTACCCTCAGGAAATTCTGCGCCGGATGCCTGCCCGCCATCAACTGGTTTATTACAACGAAATCACCCACTGGAAATATGCGCAACATGCACTGGTTCAGATGTATCCGCGACCCGATAAAAATGGTGATCAGCCTCCGCACTGGAGTCACGAAATTTACGTACGCCGTCCCGATCAATATCTCACAATGGTTTATAACCGTTTGACTTTTAACGCTTTCCCAAAATATTATCACAGGGTTTTTAACGACCTGATGCATTACGGAATTGGTGATATCACACATTCAAGCGGTCACCACGATCATTTTAACCAGTGGATGTGGCAACGTTTGCTTTGGTCGCCACGCACCGATGTTGAAACGGTGGTTGATGAATATTGCCAAACATGGTTCGGACCCGAGGCAGCACCCGAAATGGCAAAAGCAATCTTCCTGTTCGAACAGAATATGGAAGAAGTTCCCGGAAATCCGATTATTCAGAAAACCAGTGTTGATGAATATTACAACCTCGTAAAACAGGCCGGTGAAAAGATGCCTGAATGGCGTATGAAAACCAACTGGTTGTGGAGAATGTACATGCAAAAAGGAGCAATCGATAAATATGTAAAACTTGCTGTTATTCAACAGACTGAACTTCAGAAAAGGATTGAAAACCTGATTGCTACAGGCAATATTGATGATACTTCGATTAGAAATGCTTTAGAGTGGTTTTCAGAATTAAAAGAAACCAGCGAAATGTCTGAACTTCGCAGTGAAGCAATAAAACTGGGCGAAAAAAGCAACCGGCTTTACGGAATGAACAGTGAAGGGCTTTCCAACCTGAACCACGATTACATCGGGCTTGGATGGCTGAAACGACAACTTGAAAGGATTCCTGCAGCAAAAGGAAACGAAAGAAATGAACTGCTTGGAATGATCGCGGATTACGAAAATCCGGGAGAAGGCGGATTCTATGATAATTTTGGAACATTCAATCCGGCACCTCATGTTGAATATGGCTATCCTTACGATCACGGTCAGCCTTATGTTCAGGAAATGCTTTCCGAAAGTAACAGACCCAGCCAGCGTTCGATGCATTACACACAGGATGAAAAACAGGGAGTTACATTGCATTATCAGAATCTCGATCCGAAAGCAAAATACAAAATCAGGTTCACACTGGTTCGTCCATGGTATCAGGAAAGGTATGCAATGCGTATGAACCAGCACTCGGAAACCATTTACGCCGATGACAAACTTCTGGCTAAAAATCTGGAATTGCCATTGCAAATGAGCGATTTTTTCACATTCGATATTCCTGCAGAAACAACTTCCGATGGAGAATTGGTTATCCGTTTTGAAAAAGCTGCCGATGTTGCAAATGGCGACCGGGTTTCGGTTGAACAATGGCGCAATTCAGGTGGCTGGGGCACTATCGTATCGGAAGCCTGGCTGATGAAGCAGTAAATCAGTTCCGGGTTCAAAGTTTCAGGTTTCGTGTTCCAGATTAAAATTTCAAGTTAAAAATCAAATATCCACTATCCAGTATCAAGTATCCGGAATCTAAAATCGTTAATCATCACCCGATGTTTCGAGAAGTAAATCAAAATTCTCCATTCAAACTTTAGAAGTTACAAACTTCTTCCCTTCTTTTTTACATATCAGTTGAATGATCTGTCTGCCCGAAAGCGAAGCAATAATAGTTCCTGAAAAAGGAACTGTCCACTGCCCGATTGTATATAATCCGCTTAGACCGGGCAAACTGGTCACCGGAAGGTTTTCCCGCCAGTTTTCAGTCGTAATGTACCATCCGTCGGGCGACCCTTTCCAGTTGTTTGTATATCGCTGATAAGTAAAAGGTGTGGGCACATCAACCACTTCAACCTGCGAAGCAAAACCAGGCCAGCGTTTTTCAAGCTGTTGAATGCTGTAATCTGCAATCCGCTTTTTTTCAGTTTCATATTCATCTCGATATTTTGACAATGCTTCCCAATATTCAAAGTTGGTATCAAACCAGACTTCAACTACCGATTTTCCTTCAGGAGCCATCGTATTATCGAAACAGTGATGGCTCACAGTCAGCCACTTGTGTTCTTCTCCTGCGATCGAAATTGTTTCATCGGGCTGAAAAACAATGCGGTGTGGTTCATGCGATAAGTCGCGGTCAACCCCAATCATTACATGAACAATGGGTTTTACAGGAACCCATTTCGTGTACATATTTCTAATTTTGTCATCAACATATTTTCCGCTAAGAATATCAAAAATCAACGTGTGTCCGTCGGCTGCCCAAATCACTGTGTCGGCCTTTAATTCGGTGCCATCTTCAAGGATGACACCTTTTACGATCCCGTTTTCAATAATCAGATCTGAGACTTTACTTCCGAACTTAATTTCCCCACCCGACTTTTCAACCATTTTAGCAATGTGCAATGCCACTTTTTGAGAACCGCCAATGGGCGCACCCGCTTCAGTCATGCCGCTTTTCATAAAACCCGTCATTATTGCAAGCGGAAAATCGGGCATCGGCCAACCCGGTGCATCGATAAAAAATCTTACAGCCTCGCGAAGAAACGGATGTTTGAAACGGGCTGCAAAATTCTGAATAGTAGTCGATTTGTACTTAAAGAATTTTGGCAATACCGGTAAAATATGCGGAAACACTTTTATTCTGTCGAAAGAGTTTTGCAACTCGTATGGGTTAAGCGATGTGGCTTTCATGAGATCGTGACCAAAAATCAGGTTCAGATATTCAGAGATCAGCGGCTCATCATCAGGCGAAATTGCCAGCATCTCCTTTTTCATTTTTTCTTTGTCATCGCAAAAAGTGAGTTGGTTTCCCATTCCTTCGATGTACACCCCGATGTTATGATAATGAAACCTGAAATTCTGAGCAACGCCAAGTTCTTTCCAGAGTTTATGCAGAGGGCCCGATTTTGAGCCGGTAACCATGTGCATGCTGATATCAAACTTGTATCCCTTTAATTTCCATGCAGTGCATAGCCCGCCCGGAATATTGTGCGACTCGAGGATGGTTGTTTTAAATCCATTTATACTTGAATAAAAACCAGCTGTAAGTCCCGCTATTCCTGCCCCGACGATGATAAATGATTTGCTCATAATGACCTGATTTAGTTGAAAGGTGTACGAATTTACTAAATTTTTGGTCGGTTGGTTGAATTAAGTTATTGAAAATTCAGCTGCAACGTTTGCTCAATAAAAGTTTCAAATTATTATTGGTTAAACGCCTCCCCGTTTTTATCAATGCATCCCGACGCCTGAATGATGGCGTTCGGATTAAGGTTATTAATAGGTTTTTCGCTGCTGTAATCGCGCATCCGGCAGCCAAAAAGGCTGATGGTACATTTATCTTCTCCTTTCACCAGCATGTAATCCCACGATTTGCCAA